>JAJEDS010000331.1 GCA_022821365.1 Dehalococcoidia bacterium
CATCCAGCAGCTTCTGGGCGTGCTCCCTGGAACCCAGCCCAAGGAATTGGCCCAGGTCCACCCCTACCAGCGTAACCCTGCCTTCGTATTCGTCCCTGAACTCCTGGAACTCGGGCATTTCCGCCCGGCATGGGGGGCAAAGTCCAGCCCAGTAATTGATCACCAGGGGTGTGCCCTGCAGGTCCGACAGTGAGACTTGGTCGGCGCCCAGTTCCTCTTGCCCCTGGTACAGGACAATGGCAAAGTCGGCGAGTGTCTCTTGAGAACCAACTGCATTACCCGGCTCCAGGTCAGTCAGGTTACCCTGGCAGCCGGCAAGGCCCAGCGCAATCAGTAGCGATGCAATAATCAATATGGAATGTTTAGTTTGACCAAGCAAAGGAAAATACCTTCAGGCGTCCTGGCTATTGGTGTGCAAATCCAAGTATTGGACAGTCAAAGGCTGGGATCATGCCTTCTGACTCACAGCCATTCAACCTATATTACGCATCTTTGAGCAATGTGGTTTGGCGCCATGCGGCAGCCGTTGGCTCCGCCTTGATATCACGGCAATCCTAACCAACCAGGCTCTTCAAGCGTTCCTGGAATATGACCATTCTTTCCAAAGTCTGGGTTAACCGGCGCATCCACTGGTCTCCCATGGCCCTGGCGGACAGCCGGATCTGGCGATTACCCACGCTGGCTGCCGAACCCAGGGCCCGTTGCAGCGGCAGTTTGGCGCTGCCCACATCCTGCAAAAGGCCCAGCGTAATACCTCCGCTGGACTGGATTACCGACTCCACTCCGGCGGCCAGGGCAAGAATTCTCAATTCCACCAGGGTCAGCAGGTTTTCCACCGCCGGCGGAGGAGGGCCGAACCTGTCTCGCATTTCTTCACGGAACCCGGGCACGTCCCCGCGCTCCCTGGCCCGCGCCATCCGCTGGTAAAGGGCCAGCCTGGTGGGCGTGTGCGGAATATAGCTTTCCGGAATGCTGGCCCCCACCGGAAGTTCTATCCTTGGCAATTCCGCAAGGGCCGGCCCGGCTTCGCGCTTCCCTTCAGCGCTGTCTCCCGACATCAACTCAGAAACCGCCTCGTCCAGCAACTGACCGTAGAGTTCCAGTCCGACGGCGTGAATCTGGCCGCTCTGGGCCGCTCCCAACAGGTTCCCCGCCCCGCGAATCTCCAGGTCTCGCATGGCAATCCTGAATCCTGAACCCAGTTCCGAAGCCTCAAGAATGGCCTGCACCCGCTGTTCCGCGGCCTCGGTAATGCGCTGGCCCCGCGGCAAGAGCAGGTAAGCGTAGGCCCGGTGTTCTCCCCGCCCCACTCTCCCCCTCAACTGGTAAAGCTGGGAAAGGCCAAACCTGTCTGAGCGGTCAAGGATAAGGGTGTTGACGTTGGGCATGTCCAGGCCCGACTCGATAATTGTCGTGCAGACCAGTACGTCCGCCTCCCTGTCGGCGAAGGCCTCCATCACCTCTTCAAGTTCCGCCTCCGGCATCTGCCCGTGACCGATCATGAACCTGGCCTCCGGGATCAATTCCGCCAGTTCGGCGGCGGTCTGTTGAATGGTGCGCACCCGGTTATGGAGAAAGAAGACCTGGCCGCCCCGTTCAATTTCCCGCAATATGGCTTCCCGGATGGTCTCCTCGTTGTATTCGGATACAAAGGTCTTCACCGGCAACCGGGCCTCGGGCGGCGTGTTCATCACGCTCATGTCCCGTATTCCCGTCAGCGCCATGTGCAGGGTGCGCGGGATGGGCGTGGCGCTCAGGGTAAGCACGTCGACCTGGTTGCGCAGCCGCTTCAGAGTCTCCTTGTGGCCCACGCCGAACCGCTGCTCCTCATCAACGACAACCAGCCCCAGGTTCTTGAACTTAACGTCCTTCTGGAGCAGCCGGTGGGTGCCGATGACTATGTCTACCGAGCCCGTTTCCAGCCCCGCCAGCACCTCTTGCTGCTCCTTTGGCGTGCGGAACCGGCTCAGCACCTCCACCTGCAGGGGGTAGGGACTCAGCCGTTCGCTGAAAGTGGCGTAGTGTTGCTGGGCCAGCACTGTCGTCGGCACCAGCAGTCCCACCTGCATCCCGTCGGAAACGGTCTTGAAGGCGGCGCGCAGGGCTACTTCCGTCTTGCCGTAACCCACGTCCCCGCAGATAAGCCGGTCCATAGGTTTGACCTGTTCCATATCCGACTTTACTTCTTCGATGGCCTGGATCTGGTCCGGAGTTTCCAGGAAAGGGAAAGAGTCCTCCAGTTCCCGCTGCCAGATGGTGTCCTGGCTGAACTCGTGGCCCTGGGCCGCCTGGCGGGAGGCATAGAGCTTAATAAGCTCCTCGGCCATTTCCCGGGCCGATCCCTTGACTCGTTCCTTGATTCGCGCCCAGTCCGCCGTACCCAGCCGGGTAAGGGTCGGAGGCTGGTCCTGCGCTCCCACATAAGCGCCCACCCGGTCCAGATGGTCCGTTGGCACGTACAACTTGTCGTTCTCTGCATACTCCAGGACCAGGAACTCCTTGTCCTCTCCGTTGTCCTCCATCTGGGTTGTGCCGGCGAATCGGGCAACCCCGTGGTCCACGTGGACAACGTAACTGCCGGGAATAAGGTCCGACAGGACAATGTCCTCCCCAAGTTGCTCTCGATTGCGCACCGGACGGTACCGCCGCTCCTTCACGGTCCCGAACAATTCCGCGTCCGTGAGCAGGGTCAAGGGCGGGCGACCGGCGCTGCCTTCCACGTCCCATCCCTCGTTCAAGTAGCCGGGCACAAGGTATACCTGCCCCTTTTCGGGCGGATCTTCCAGGCTGGCGGTCACCCTCGCCGTAATTCCTGCCTCTCCCAGGACCTCGGAAAGCCTCAAGGTGTGCTGGGTGATGGCGACGTAAGCCCTCCCCGCCGCCAGGGTCTCGCCCACCTCGTCGGTGAACTGGCCCAGCTGGCCAAAATAGGACTTGGGGGAACGAAAGGTAACGTCGGTATCCTCCGCCAACCAGCTTTCCATATGGGCGCTCCGCGGGTGTTCCCGAATGCGGGCCGACAGTTGTTCCCAGGCAAGGTACGGCGACGGGAAATTGCCTGGCAGGTCCCCCCGGGTTTCCCGGCTGTCCCGCAT
>JAJEDS010000135.1 GCA_022821365.1 Dehalococcoidia bacterium
CGAAGACCAACCCCTTGATGGTAACGGTGGGGAACTTGCGGGCTTTCATTCCCGGGGCGCCCACCATCTTGGAATCGGGTCCCTCTGTCAGGAAGGCCACGCAGTTGCCGTCGCCGTCGAAGGTGGCGCCATGGTAGGGACAGGTTACGAAGCCCGGGAAATAGCAGCGGCCCATTGACAGGTACACCGAGCGGTGGGGACACCAGTCCAGCAGGGCCTGGACCTCGTCGTTCTGGTCGCGGAAGAAGACCACGTCGGTGCCCAGCATCCGCAGCATTTCGGGCTGGCCCTTCTTCACGTCCTTGTCGGGCAGGGCCGGATACCAGTATTCCCGAAAACCCAGGGGAGGCATGCGGCTGCGGCGGTCGTCGGGGTCTTCGGGTACCCTGAAGGGCGGCGTCTGGTTAAAGCCCTGGGTACCGCGCCGCATGTGTCTGTAACCGCCGGGGTACCCGGAAAGGGGTTTCAAAAGCAGCTTCTTCAAGCCCATGTTACTGCCTCCGATACAGATGGGGTTCCGTATGAGGTTTCAGGCCGGCTGGGGCCAATCCGCAGGTTTTCAGGGATTATAGCACGGAAGTGGGCGGTATTAGTCCGGGCCGGGGCAATCTTGCTTTCAGAGTTTCCTTAACCACAGAGGCGCAGAGGGCACGGAGGTGCACAGAGTATCTCGGTGAACCTTTGGGTTCTCTGTGACTCTGTGGTGAAATGGGTTGGAACAAGTACAGGAGAGAAAGACGCCTCAACTGAAATGTGATTGCGCTGCCGTTCCGCAGCCCTTGCCTTGCCGGCAGGTCGGATGGTAAAAGGAGTGGCAGCGGGAAAGAATGAACTATAGCGGCAGGGAGGTTTGACATGGCTGGCCTGGATGGAAAAGTGGCGGTTATCACGGGGGCAACCGGCGGCATCGGCCGGGCGGCGTCGAGGCTCTTCGCGGAGGAGGGGGCGCGGGTGGCTCTGGTTGACCTGGACGAAGGGGCGCTGCGGGAACTGGCCCAGTCCATCGGCGAGGAAAGGGCCAGCTACTCCGCGGCAGACGTAACCGACGCAGCCCAGAGCCAGGCCTACATCGACGCCGCGGTGAACCGCTGGGGCGGCATCGACATCCTTCTGGCCAACGCGGGCATCGAGGGTACGCTGGCCACCATACCCGACTATCCTGTTGACGTGTTCGACCGGGTGATGGCGGTCAACGTGCGGGGCGTGTGGCTGGGCATCAAGTACGGGGTACCGGTCATGCGGGAACGGGGCGGCGGGAGCATTGTCATCACTTCATCCACCGCCGGCATCGGGGGAGCGGCGGAAATGTCAGCCTACAACACCAGCAAACACGCCGTAATCGGGATGATGCGCTGCGCGGCCCTGGAGTGCGCTCCCCACGGCATCCGGGTCAACACGGTCAATCCCGCGCCCATTGAGACCCGCATGATGCGTTCCATCGAAGAGCAGAGGGCGGCGGCCCTGGATGACGCCGACGTTACCCTGGAAACGATGAAGCGGACCTATGTGGAACGCATACCCCTGCGTCGCTATGGCAACCCGGAGGAGGTGGCCAGGATGATGCTGTTCCTGTCCAGCGATGACAGCAGTTTCTGCACCGGCGGCGTCTACATGGTGGACGGGGGCCGTTCCGCCGGCAGCAGATAGCCTTGCTTTCAAGAGACGATCACTGCTTTCCGGGGAGGTGACCTGCCTTGCGCATCCTGGTAATCGGCGCCAGCGGGTTTATTGGCCGGTACCTGGCAGGGCGGCTGGGCGCGCCGCGTGGCCCCCGAATTTATTGCACCTTCCACTCCCGCCCTCCCGCCGACGACCGTAACCACTGGTACCAGGTCGAACTGACCGATCCGGTGGCAGTGGACAAGGTATTCAGCATGATTCGCCCCGACCTGGTAGTCCACCTGGCAGCCATGGCCGACGTGGGCGGGTGCGAACGTGATAGAGCGGGGGCAAACGCAATCAACGTGGAAGCAACTTCGGAGGTAAGCGGGCTTTGCCAGTCCAGCGGCGCGCCGCTGCTGTTCGTTTCGACGGAGTACGTGTTTGATGGAGCGCGCGGGTTCTACAACGAGGATGACCCTCCCAACCCCACCACTCACTACGGCCGCACCAAGCAGGCAGCGGAGCAGGCAGTCGCGGGACTGGGTGGCCTGGGGGCCGTCCTCCGCACCAGCATCGTGTATGGGTGGCCGGCGCCCGGGCGCCGCAATTTTGTCCCGGCGCTGGTTGAACGGCTGCAAAGGGGCGAGACCTGGCACGGCGGCGCCGGAGTAATGCGGAGCCCCGTTTACGTGGAACACCTGGTGGAGGGCATCGCCAGGTTGGTGGAGGAGTTTCAGCCGGGCATTCACCACGTGGCCGGGCGGGACTGCGTCAGCATGCACGACTTTGCGCTGGCGGTGGCCGACGAGTTTGGCCTGGACCAGGGGCTGGTGCTGCCGGCCGAAACCGACCCTGGCAACTCCGGCAATCCTGACCGGCTGGGGCTGGACTGCCACAGGACCATGCGGCGGCTGGGGCTGGAACATCATGGCCTGGCGGAAGGGCTGGCGGCGATGCGGGCCAGTCCGTACAATCCGAACCTCTGAATCGCCACGGTTCCGCCGGTTCCCCTCAGCTTTGTGTGCCGTTTCCCGCCAGCGGCATTACGGCAGGTACTTGTCCTCCATTTCCCGGATGCGCTGTGCCCCCAGGATGTTGCCGTTGCTGGCGACGCCCCAGCGACTCTGGGCGGCGGCGGCCAGAAATTCGTCGATGGCCTCGGTGCCCCGCTCCCTGAAGTCGTGCAAAAAGTCCCAGGACGCCTGGAGGCCGGCCATGGTGGTCAGGGCCGGGTACCAGGCCGCGGAGGCCCCGGCATCCTGCAGTTCCTGCAGCGTCGGGTGGGTCTGGCTGCCGTGGGTGAACAGGGGCAGCACCGGGCCGGGGATTCGGCGGATGGCTTCCACGTTCTCCTCCCAGGACTGGACGGCAGGGCAGATAACGTCGGCATTGGACTGGCTCTTGTAGGCCAGGCAGCGTTCCATCACTCCCTCGAAGGTGGCGCCGGGGACGCCGCCGAAGTCGCAGCGGGCCACTATCACAAAGTCGGGGTCGAACTCCAGCTTGGCGTCCACGGCGGCACGCAGCTTTCCTACCATCTCCTCAATGGAGACGCAGCGGCGTCGGGGGCCGGACTTGGGCGGGTAGACCTGGTCTTCCAGGTGGGCGCCGGCAATGCCGGCGCGGATGTATTCCTTTACGGTATCGTAGACTTGGATGGCGTCGCCATAGCCGGTGTCCATGTCGCAGAAGACGGGGATATCCACCGTGTTGACGATGCGCCGGGCATTATCCACCATGTCCCGCATGCTGGTGCCGCCCTCGGTCAGGCCCATCAGCTGGGCCGAGGTGTTGCCCCCGGACATGTAGAAGGCTTCGTAGCCCGCCACTTCCGCCATCTTGGCTCCCATGGCGTTCATGCCGCCGGCCAGGACGAAAATCTCCGGTCGCTCAAACAGTTCCTTGAGCCTGGCGGTCATGCGTTTGTTCTCAGGCATTTGCTAATCTCCTATTCTGGTGTAGTTGTAATGTGCAGCTTGAAGGGATAGCTTGTTGGCAAGTGGCCCCTGAGTTTCGGGTAGTTGTTCAGAGTCACGATAAAAAACTGCCTACCACAGCCGCGTTTCCGGCGGAAGCCGGAATCCAGGAAGGCAAGTGCACCCGCAACAAACTGAAAGGCAAGTTTTCTGGATACCGGCTTCCGCCGGTATGACGGTTTGGCCCGCGAACAACACCGCGACTCTGAACAGTTACCCTTTCGGGAGATGAGCGCCGGCGGCGCCCACGTGCCCTATAGTATAGCCTCGAACCGGTACAACGGAGGCAGCCTTGTCACTTGAAGACCGAACATTTAATGGCATGTCGAACGAGGCGGTGACCAGGGGAACGGGTCGGGACTGGAACGCCTGGCTGCGGTTCCTGGACGACCTGGGAGCGCAGGAGTCGGACCACAAGGAGATTGTGGGCCTCATAGCCGGCCCGGGCAGCCTGGAAAACGGGTGGTGGCAGCAGTCGGTGGCCATCGGCTACGAACAGGCCCGGGGGCTGCGGGTGGTGGGCCAGACCTCCGCCGGCGGTTACCAGATTGGAGTCCAGAAGACCCTGCCCTTGCCCGCTGAAGCGGCGTGGAACCTGGTGATGGAGGAGCCGGGGCTGGCCATCTGGCTGGGGACAGTGGACACCTTGCTGCTGCAACCGGGAGCTCAATACCAGACCCGCGAAGGCCAGTGGGGCGAAATCCGCTCGGTACTGGATGGCCAGAGGGTAAGGCTGACCTGGCACAGTCCAGAATTGGCGGGGCCGTCCACTCTCTAGGTTACCATCACTCCCTCAGGCGACAAGTCCTCGGTCAGGTTTCACCAGGAGCGGCTGTCCAGCCTGGAGGAGCGGGAACAAATGCGGGAGCGCTGGCGAGAGGCGCTGGAAGGGCTGGCCGAGATGGCAGGCCGTCGCCATTGAAGTGTTGACTGTCATGCCTGAGTAGTCATTCCGGCCTTGAGCCGTCCGCCCGAGGCGGACAGAAGGGTTGCGAACGGTCAACCGGAAAGCACAAGGAGGGCCCTGGATTCCGGCTTTCGCCGGAAAGACGGTTAACCCCCAATCCATCATTTCAGTGATGGGGAGCGTTCAGGGCCCCTCTAACGGCAATTGCGGGTAGGACTGGGACGTGGGGAAGGGGCGGGCCGGGTCCACCCGACGCAACTGGTAGGCTTCCGATGCCATGATTTCCTCTATGTGATCGGGGAAGTCCTCAAAGCGGTCGGCGAAGGCGCGGATGAGGCGGCCCGACAATGCGCCGCAGGCGTCGCTGCCCAGGAAGACGGCCAGTTCCGCCGCCCGCTCGATGGAAGCGCCCTGACCGGAGGTTACCTGGACCCCCCGCTCATAAGTAGCCATATCGCCGATAGCCAGGGACAGGTCCCGGGTCTCCTCCCACATCCTGGTGTGGATGGAGCCGGGACTGATGGCGTTGACGGTTATGGGCGTATCCTTCAGTTCGAGGGCCAGGTTTTCGGTGAAGTTGACAATGGCGGTCTTGGCCGCGTCGTAGGCGGTGGTGTTGGGGCCGCCAACGCCGGACATGTTCACTATGCGGCCCCGGCCCCTTTCCAGCATGTGGGGCAGGACGGCGTGGCAACCGTAGAATACCCCCAAGAGGTGGATGGCAATGGTACGGGCCCACTCCTCCGGGTCGCAGTTCCAGGCAGTATTAACCGGGCCGATGTTGCCGGCGTTGTTGACCAGGACATCTATGGCGCCGTAATGGGCCAGGGCGCGGCCAACGGCCAAGTCCACCTGGTCCCTGGCAGACACGTCGGCAAGCAGGGTAATGGCCTCGGCGCCGTGTTCGTCCATGACCATTGCCGTCGTTTCCTCGAGTTCGGTGGCGGTGCGCGATACCAGGGCAAGCCTGGCCCCCTCGGCGGCGCAGGCCAATGCAATAGCCCTCCCAATGCCCCGGCCTCCTCCCGTAATGAAGGCGACTTTGCCCTCCAGCCTCCTGGCATCAACCATTGGTCTGCCTCCTGGAAATCCCGTCGCAATGCAGGGATGATAGAATTGGGACTAATTCTACACCCATAAATTTCGACCCCACTTCAACGCGGAGATGACAGATGACAGACGCCAACGAGGTGGTTGCCTTCACCAGCATGGCCGAAGGAACCAGGGAAGATTACGAACTTCTGGGACGGCTGGAGGCCGACTTTGCCCGGGGCACGGCAGATCGGGTGCTGGCCATGCTGCGGGACCTGTCGGGCTCGCTGTCGGGCTACCGGGTGGACCGGCTGGAGCACTCGCTGCAGTCTGCCTCCCGGGCCTACCGGGACGGGGCAGAGGAGGAGATGGTGGTGGCGGCCCTGCTGCACGACATCGGAGACATGATTGCCCCCTATAACCACAGCGAGATGGCGGCGGCGGTGCTGCGCCCCTACGTTTCGGAGCGCACCTACTGGATAGTGCTGCACCACGGCCTGTTCCAGAGCTACTACTACGCCCACCACACGGGCGGCGACCGCAATGCCCGGGACGCTTACCGCGACCATCCCTGGTACCAGGACACGGTGGACTTCTGCCACCGCTGGGACCAGTCGTCATTCGACCCGGAGTACGAGTCCCTGCCCCTGGAATTCTTTGAGCCCATGGTGCGGCGTGTTTTTGACCGAACTCCCTTCGAGGGTCGCAGAGGGTAGGGTTCAGCGAAAGCCATCACCCCCATCCTGACCTTCCCCCGTCAAGGAGGAAGGGACTATTGAAAACTCCCTTA
>JAJEDS010000126.1 GCA_022821365.1 Dehalococcoidia bacterium
TGGATGCGGTCATTGCGCCAGTCGGCCACCCAGACGTTGCCGTCGTAGTCTATTTCGATGCCCCAGGGGAAACTGAACTGGCCTTCGCCGCTGCCCTCGCTTCCCCACTGGAACTTGAACTGCCCTTCACCGGTATAAACCTGCACCCGGTGGTTGTAGCTGTCCACCAGGTAAACATTGCCATCGGCATCACAGGCCAGGCCGGAGGGCTTGTTGAATTCGCCTTCGCCGCTGCCCTGCTTGCCCCACGTGCCGGTGCATTCCCCGTCCTTGTTGAAAACGGTTATGCGCTGCAGCCATTCGTCGGCCACAAAGGTGTTGCCCTTGTTGTCCACAGTCAGGGCCGTGGGCCACATGAAGGTGCCGGCGGGGGCGTTCTCGTCCGCGTCTTCCGGGGGTATCTTCTGCCCGAACTCCTGCAGCAGCTGTTCGTCCACCGTAAATACCGTCACCCGCTTGCAGGGGAAGAATGCCGGAGTCTCGGAACCACGGCTGATGACGGACAACTGGTTCTTGCCGCTGACTACGATGTCCACGGGATAGAAAAAGCCGGAGCCGCTGCGGTTTTCCTGTCGCCCGATGGTATGGCTGTACTCGAAAGTGATGGGAGCAATCTCTGTAGTAACCATCTCTCCTCGCAAATGTCAATGTTAAGGATTCTGACAGCTCATCGCACAGAGTGACGCGGAGAAACGTAGATTCACGGACAGACTCTGCGTGCCTCTGTTTCTCTGCGACTCTTTGTGAAAAACTGAAGGCTGGCAATCTCGGACTGCCAGCCTTCTACCAATGGCCACAGGTTACTTGATGAAGTCGAACTTCTCGAAGTTGCCGTTGAGGATCGGCTGGGCATCCAGCCCCATCCAGTCTTCCAGCAGGGTGGCGTAGGTGCTGCGGAAATCGTTGTTCCACCGCAGGTCGCCCTCATCCAGCTTGTCGGGCTCCAGGGACGGGTACTCGCCGTACAGGCCGCCCTTGACCGTGTCGCCGATGATGAAGGCCACGCCGCCCGAACCGTGGTCGGTGCCGGAGCCATTCTCCTTGACCCGGCGGCCGAACTCGGTGAAGACCACCATGACCACTTCCTCGTTGGCGTTGTGCTCCACCAGGTCCTGGTAGAAGTCGCCAATGGCGGTGGTAACATCGCCCCAAAGCCTGGGCAGGGTGATGTGCTGGTTGGCATGGGTGTCGAAGGTGCCGGGGTTCACGCCGGTGTACAGCACCCGGGTTCCGAACCCGGCGGTGTGCACCTGGGCAATGTTCTTCAGCCACTGGGCGAAGGGGCTTCCGCCGTACTCAATGCTGGAGGAGTACATGTCGGGGGCAGTCTTCAGAATGTCCGCGCCCCTCAGGGCGTCCAGGCCGGTCTGGGACAGGTAGTCGTTGACTGCGCCGGAGCCGATCATCGGTGAGTACATGCGCCCGAAGATGTCCAGGGCGTCCATGCGCTCTTCTTCGCCGTCAATACCGGTCAGCACGCCGTAGCTGGCCAGGTCACCCACCGAGGCGACGGAGACGCCAGGGGCGGCCAGGGCGCGAGGGAGACCGCGACCGAAGTTAACCGCGGTCAGGATGTTTTCCTTGTTGGGGTCCAGGTCCCGGATGGCCTTGCCCAGCCAGCCGTCGGTAACCATCTTGTCCGGCTCGGCGGTGTGCCAGATATCCAAGGAGCGGAAATGGGACCGGATGGGGTTCGGATAGCCGATGCCCTGCATCACGGCCACCTTGCCCTGGTCATAGAGTTCCTTGATGGGACCCATGCCGGGGTTGAAGCCCACATAGTCGTCAACCGCGTGAACGTCGTCGGCCGAAAGCCGCAGCACGTCGCGATAGTCCTGGTAGTGCGGGTCGCCGTAGGGTACGAAGGTGTTCAGCGCATCGTAGGCGCCGGTCATCTGAAGTATTACCAGTACCGGATCTTTCTTGGTGGAGGTCATCTCTTTCTCCTTCTTGGATCTCGTTTCAGGTTCCTGTTCCCAAGGGTCGGGCCAACCGAAAGTCCGGTTAGGCGTAGAGATACTCTTTGGTCGCTACAATCATTTGCAGCATCTGGGTAACCTGCCTGGCAAATTCCTCGTTATTGGTGGGCAGGTCGCCGCTCTTTTCCGCGTGGGCAATCAGCATCTGCCGGGTCTCCGGCTCCAACTCGTAACAGCCCAGCAGTCGCAGGCAGCCGTCCACCAGGTTCACCGGGGACATGATCGGGCCGTCTGACTGGAGCTTTCCAACCAGGTCCTGGATGCCCGGCTGGCTCAGGTCGCCCACGTAGTCGGCAATGAAGTTTATTCGCCGCACCAGGGTGCCGCCGTCGATCCACTCCTTACCGGTGTGCCACCCCTCAACGCTGGGGGGATTGAGGATTTCCTGGCCCATGTGCTTCATCTCGTCGAATATGACCTCGAAGCCGGGCCTCGGCGTCGTCCAGTCCCCCACCAGGCGGATGGTGCCGACTATCGATTCGATGGGGCCCTTGATGCGCTGGAAACGGGCCTCCTTGAAAGCGTCGGAATTGAACAGGGCCCGAAGCATCGCCTTGATGTCGTATCCTGAGCTGAAGTAGATGTCCTCCAGCATTTTGATGGTCTCCATGTCCCTCGGCGGCGTCTCCATCCAGGAGGGAACCCCGCCTTCGTCCGCCACGAAATAACTGTACATGTGGCGGGAGATGAAGCGGGCTGTGGCCGGCTGCTTTACGATGATGTCGATTACATCTTCGCCGTTGAAGTTGCCCGTCTCGCACAGGAAGGTCGTCGTCCCCTCGTCGTGGTCCGACGGATTGTAGACGAACTGGGAAGGATAGCGGCCGTAGGGCTGGCCGGGGATGTTGTTGCCGATAGTCCAGCCGGTGAAGGCCCGGGCGCATTCCTTGACGTCGTCTTCGGTGTAATTGAACTGGCCGTCCATGCCTACGCCCATGGAGAAAAGCTCCAGCAGTTCGCGGCCGTAGTTTTCGTTAATGTTGTCTTTGTGGCTGAGACAGTTATCTAGGAAGTAGATCATGGCCGGGTCCCTGGATATTTCAATCAACAGGTCCCGGAAGTTGCCCATGCCGTTCCTCCGGAGCATATCCAGTTCGGCCTGGGACGTAACGTAGCTCTGGGTCTTGCTGTCGGCGGTGCAGAGAATGCCGTGCCAGAACAGCACCATCTTCTCTTCCAACTGGTTCCTGGAGTTAATCATCCGCCACATGACGTATTCGGGCACGCACCGGATAAAGTGGTTCCATTCCAGGAAGCTGCGCTCTGCGAGATCGAGTTCCATGCCGTGGGAGTTGTCAGTAGGATTGAGCAACTCTTCCACCGTCGCCTCGTAACCCTTCTCGGCGCGCTCAACAATTTCGTCATACTGGGCGCCAAACCCGGCTCGCCGCATAAGGTGAGCCATCAAGGCAATATCGTTATCGGCCATCCGTACTCCTCCTCAACCAAGTTTGAGGCAAACATAGCTGACCAAATAATAGCATTATCGTTGCTTGCAATCAAGTTTGACGGATAGAATCGGAAAACGGGTTTGGAGGGACTAAAACAACACCAGGCATAACCCGACCGCTGCGGCAAACAGAGCCAGCGATATGGGAATTGTAATAGCTAACAGGTTTCTGAGGATTCTGGTTTCCAGAGCGGCAATATCTACCTTGTCCGCCTTGTGACCGAGCTCTGCTTCTAACCGAGCCAGCCGTTCGCGGTCCTGCTCAGAGTCCATCACTTTACTGTGGCTCGCGACGATGCCCAGTCAAAGTACTCCTCGACCGATAAGGCAGTAGGAAAGTTGACTGTCTCCGACTGGACGTGCAACTCTATATCCTTGCCGTAAACGGACGCCAGCTTTTTCCTCAAGGCCTCTACCGCGGCAGTCCTGTCTTTGCCCCTTCCATTCAGTTCCATGTTGACGAGGGCAAAAGCATACCAAGTGGTTCCTTTCTGGTCATTTCGGACTTCTACGGGAATCATCAGGGCCATAAAGCCTCACCACAAACATATATTGTATCGTTTAATGTGCACGTCCGCTTGCCATCCCCCCTCAACCAACCTGCTTCTTGCCTGTTTGAAAAGTCAGGCGTATGGACGCTAAATGGTTACGAGGTGGCGTCTCCACCATATCTAAAGGAGTGTCCGATGTCAGCTCAACACTGTCCCTCTCGGCTTCAAGCACGTAGTAACAAAGCACTTCTTCGGCATTTATCAGAGCTTCATCTATCGTGGCGCCCATAGCTGCAATGCCAAGCAAATCAGGAATTACCACGCCATAGGCCTCATCCCCTCCGTCAATTAACGCCGGATAACGTATCATACCCTAACTACCTTGAAATGGCTTACTTACAGACCTGTTGATGATGCGTCCTTCTCATTTTACCCCTGTTCTTGCCCCTCCGTGCATGTCCGTGGATTGATAATGCTACAATCGCCCCAAAACCGCCCGGAAGGAGATGACAATGACGGCCCTTACCGACAACATGACCTTCGGAATCTTCCTGGCCCCCTTCCACCGGGTGGGTGAGAATCCCACTTTGGCCCTGGAACGGGACCTTGAGTTGCTGGAGTGGCTGGACGCCCTCGGCTACGACGAAGCCTGGATCGGCGAGCACCACAGCGGTGGCTGGGAAACAATCGCATCCCCGGAAGTCTTCATCGCCACCGCCGCCGGCCGCACCAGCCGTCTCCGCCTGGGTACCGGCGTGGTCAGCCTTCCCTACCACAACCCCTACATGGTGGCCAACCGCATGGTGCTGCTGGACCACCTCACCCGCGGTCGCGTTATGCTGGGCGTGGGCCCCGGCTCCCTGGCCTCCGACGCCTACATGTTCTGCATCGACCCGGAGCGGCAGCGGGAAATGATGGACGAGTCCCTGGGTGTCATCATCAAGCTCTTCGAGGGCAAGGAACCCGTCACCTGCGAAACCGACTGGTTCCAGCTTCGGGAAGCCTCCCTTCAGTTGCGCCCCTTCCAGAAGCCCTGCCTCCCCGTGGCCGTGGCCTCGGTGCAGTCGCCCGCCGGCGTTTTCGTGGCCGGCAAGCACGGCGCCGATGTCCTGTCCCTCAGCGTCCCCCGTTCCATGATCCGGCAGACCACCCTCAAGGACCAGTGGGACATCGCCGAGGAATCGGCCCGGGAACATGGTAAGGAGGTCCGCCGCAGCGGGTGGCGCCTTTCCGTGCCCGTTCACCTGGCGGCAACCCGGGAAGAGGCCTTCGAGCAGGTGCGCGTCGGCGCCGGACGGGTGGTAACCGAGTACACCGGCGGCACCAACGGCCACCCCATCCCCGAAGTGCCCCAGGACGAAATAGTGGACTACATGGTGGATGCCGGCCAGTGGATAGTGGGCACGCCCGACGACGCTATCGACGCCATTGAACGCTTCCAGGAATCCAGCGGGGGTTTCGGCGGTCTGCTGGTGCGCGCCGAGGACTGGACCACCCGCGAGAACCTGTTCCACAGCTACGAACTGTTCGCCCGCTACGTAATGCCCCGCTTTCAGGGCAGCCTCTCGGGCATCGAGGAGTCCAACACCCGCTTCTCGGCCATGCGCGAGTCCCTGCAGGGCAACCGCCGCGCCGGTCTCCAAAGGGCAACCGACACCTATTTGGCCAGGGCGCGTTAGCCCCTACCCCGGGCGGTTGATTACGTTGAATACATTAGAGGGCTGGTTAAAGGACGTTTCGCCATTACCAGCCCTCCCTGCTTGCCCCAGCCTTCTGAAGGCATAGTCCCCACCATTTGCCATTCAGGAAAGAGACGCGGCAGCCGTACCTACGCCCCCGGACGGTTCAACACCGTACCGTCAACCTTGCGGCGAACGAACTTGCCGCTGCCGTGGCCTGTCCGCAGACGACCATCCTCCACCGCTACCATGCCCCGCAGGATTGTCATTACCGGCCAGCCCGCCGCCTCGAATCCCTCCCAGATGCTGTAGTCCGAGATATGGAAGTCGTCCATGGTCAGGGGGCGCTTGATATTCGGGTCGATCAGCACAATGTCCGCGTCGCTGCCCGGGGCAATGACCCCCTTGCGTGGGTAAAGGCCCATGATCTTGGCGGCGTTGGCCGACGTAACGTCCACGAACCGCTGCAACGACATCCCCTGGCGGGACACACCCTCGCTGTAGGTAACCCCCATGCGCGTTTCTGCGCCGTTATGCCCGCCGGTCACGTCGGTGACCAGCCGTCCCGAAATCTTCACGTCCCAGGAGGTGCAGTACTCGTCCGTGGCCATGGTGCTCAACCCGCCGTCAACAATGCCCCGCCAGAGGGCCCGCCGGTCCTCCTCTGACTTCAAGGACGGATAGGTATGGTACTTCATCCCGTTTTCTTCCCGGTAATTGTCGGCGTTGAAGCAGCAATAGTTATGCAAGGTCTCGCCGTACACCGGGCGCCCGTTGGCCCGGGCCTCCTGCACCGCGGCCAAACCCTCGCGCGCGCTGACGTGGACGAAATAGACCGGCGCCCCCGTCCATTCCGCCACTCGCAGCACTCGCCGGAAAGATACGTCCTCGGACTCGTTGCTGTGGACCAGGTGCATGTTCCACCACTCCGTCTGCTCCTGCTCCGTCAGCTTGCGGTACATGTGCTGCACCATGTCGTCGTCTTCAGCATGCACCATCAGCATCGCGCCGTGGCGCTGCACCTGCTCCATCAGGTCGTGCAGGTGGCCCATCCGCACCATCCTGGGTTCCCCGGCCATGCTGGGTGGACGGATGTTGGTGGTGAAAATCTTGACACTGGAGAACCCGTCCTGGATATGCTCGTTGAGCTGGCCCAGCACATTGTCTGAAATATCCCCCAGCAGCATCAGGTGGTGTGCGTAGTCCGCGTAGGAGTTGCCCTGCCATACAGTCGTCCTTTCGTGAATGGCTTGGCTGATGTCTATGCCCGGGTACTGGATGGCGAAGTCGAGGATGGTGGTGGTGCCGCCGAACAGGGCGGCGCGGCTGACCTCTTCGGGAGGCGCCGTTTTCAGGTCGCCTTGTCCCATTATGGGAGCATAGACGTGGGCGTGGGGTTCAATGCCTCCGGGCACAACAATCTTGCCGGTGGCGTCTATGACGCGGGCCGATTCTTCGGTCAGGGTATGGTTGGCGGCCACCGCGACGATTTTCTCCCCCTGAATCGCCACATCCCAGTCGCCCACACCCCAGGGCGTAACCACCTGGCCGTTGCGGATTATCAAGTCAAACATGGTAGCCCCTCCTGTCTCCCAGTTTTGCGCGGACCTGTTCTTGTGACCTGAAACCGTTGTCCCTTGTTTATATGATAACCCACCGACGCAAGCGTCTGGCCTGACCTCCCTAATCCCCCGCTGCCCCGGCCCTCCCCGGCTGGGGCGCGCTCTGGAACTCCTCCGGCAGCGACTCCTCCCAGTCCGGCAACTGGTGGCGCCCCGTGTTGGGCAGCAGCGCAATCGAGACCACCCCCACGGCGCTCAGTACCAGGGAAGCGGCTATGGTGGCGGTAAAGTCGCCGGAAACTATAAAGGACGGATAAACCCACCCTTCGGTGAAGTCCCGCAGGAGCCCTCCAATGGCCGCTCCGGAGGCCATCCCCACCCCCGCGCCCATCATCTGGTAGCCGTAAGTGGTGCCGATGGGAGCGTTGCCGTAGTACTGGCGATTAATGATCGGGAAAGCCGTCATCTCTCCCCCGAACCCGATGCCGAACAGCACTGCGAACAGGTAGAACATCCAGACGCTGTCGGCGAAGAAGAGCAGCGCTACCGGGGCTACCTGCAAGAAGAAGCAGACCCCCATAACGCCTTTGCTGCCCAGGTGGTCCGCCAGCACCGGTACCGCGAACCTGGTCAGGGTGCTGCTCACCGAGAGGGTCAGGAAGACACCTGCCGCCAGGGTTGCGGAAATGCCGGCTTCCTCAGCCATGGCTACGATAAAGACCATGACGATGGCGTGACCGGCGCATCCCCAGTAATGAATTCCAATCAGGTTCCAGAAGGCAAAAGTCTTCAGCACCTGCTTCACAAATACCTTCGCCCGCATCTGCGCGGCCGGCCCGCTATGCAAGCGGCGTATCGGCTCCGACTCGGAAGCGCCCAGGGGACGCAGCCCGATGGAGGCCGGTTCCGTGTAGAACAGCCGGATCAGCAGGAGCATCAGTACGCCGCCGATGATGCCCGGTACCCAGAAGGCCGCCCGCAGTCCCGCTTCGCCGCCGCCGAACAGTTCAATAATCAGGACGATGATCGGTACCGCCACCAGGGGGCCCAGCCCCTGGGAGGCTTGCAGTACGCCCATGCCCAGCCCCAGGTGCCGCTGGAACCATTGGGTGATCGCCGCGGTAAGGGGCACCTGGAAGATGCCCATGGCCGCGCTGAGAATTATTCCGAAGTAGAGGTAAAAGAGCCAGATGTTGGTTACCGTGGCGGTGAGCACCATCCCCACGACGAACAGGGCCGCTCCTACCAGCATGGCGATCCGCACCCCGAACCGGTCGCCCAGCCACCCGGCGGGTGGCCCGAACATGCCGGATACCACCCACTGCAGGGCAAAGGCGCCCCCCACCATGCCGTAACTCCACCCGAAAGTCTCCACCAACCGGGGAATGAGAATGCTGGATGAGGTGCGGAAACTGGATGAACTGAGGCGCATCAGAGCGCCTACTATTACAATCACCCAGGCATAGTGAATTCGGTGGTTTCCGATGGCCAGTTGGGACGGTCTTAGGTTAATTTTAAGCAAGGGATACCTGAAATAGAATGTTGATCAGAGTATTCCCAATACTGATTCCAAACCCCGAAACTGTCAAGGTTGCCCTCAGGCCGGCCACAGCCTGTCCCATTCCCTCCCTCATGATACCCCGTCGATCCCTCGCAGCTGGGAACCTCGACCCTGGACCGGTTACGGGTTGCCGCTGAACGCCAGGGAAATGGTACCGATCACTTCCATCCGCAACCGTTCACTGACATCCTCCCCTTGTCACCCCGCATAACCCATCTCCACCATAAAACCATAACAACAACGGAATTCACCCACCGTAGGGCCAGCCCTTGTGGCCTCCCTGCCCAGGGACGAACCCCCCAAAACGACCCAAAACGGAACCAAATGGAACTATTATCAAAAAATTCTCCATTAGTGAACATTAGTGTCCATTCGTGGATAAAAAAAGGAGAAAACTCATGCTGACCCTCAGCGAAATCAAGCGAGAAATCCGCGCCCTCCAGCGCAAGTACCACCGCGAAATCGCCATCTACCGCATGCGCCGCGTCTCCGACGAAATCTACAACGACTACGCCCGCGCCGTAGCCGACCAGCAGGAACCGCCCAAGCCCCTGGAAATTATCAACAGAATTTCCAAAGAGGGCTTCCGCCTCACCACCTGGATGCACCTGCACAACTACCTGGACAAGGTGCGGGAGAAGGGCGACATTCCCGAACCCCGGCGCATCGTCCTGGCCCTGGTCCCCTGGGCCTGGAAGAGCAAGTACGACTATTGGCTGATGCGGGAACTGCCCCCGCCGGCCCCCAAACCCGACCTGGGCCTCCTCTGGGCCCAATGGTTCGCCCTGGCCTGACCAACCC
>JAJEDS010000060.1 GCA_022821365.1 Dehalococcoidia bacterium
CAGGGGCATTGCGGCGGTTTCCTGGGCCATAACAGGCACCTCGAAAGACGGCTTTGGGTCCCATCCACCCCGACGACCTGGCCGCCGGATGGGTTGTGGGGCAGCTTCTCGCATTATACAACAGCGGTGTTGGGCAACAAACGCAGGCAGAAGGCGCACGAGGGCAACCGCTTCCCATACAACCTCTGAGCAAGCCACTGACACTCCCCCCTTGCCAACCCGCACAACCCATCTCCACCATAAAACCATGCCCCAATCACAACCCTTCCTCAACCGCAGGGGCGGCCACCAGGGCCGCCCTGCCTTGGCGTCAACAACAACCGTAGGGGCAGACCTACGTGTCTGCCCTGGGGCGTGGGCCAAAACGGAACCAAATGGAACGACTATCAAAAAATCCCCATCTTCGTGCCCCTTCGTGCCCTTCGTGGATAAACATAGGGACCGGAGGAGGAGAGAAAGCACACTGGCCACTGAAGTGCCCACGCCGGCTTTCTTCCAACGTGCTAAAATGGGGTGCAAATCTGGAAGGCCGGCGAATGAACGGCCCAAAGTGGTCAAGAGTAATGCCCATCTATGAATACCGGTGCGAAGACTGCCAGCATCTGAACTCTGTGCTGGTCTATAGCTGGTCCGAGGACAAGGAGCGGACCTGCGCCCGCTGCAACGGCGCCAACCTGAACCGCCTTATCTCCCAGTTCACCATGAGGCGCTCCTGGGGCGAAAGCCTCAACTGGGCCCCCAGCGGCGAAACCCTGCGGGACGTGAACGAAGACGACCCGCGCAGCGTTGACCGGTTCATGGGCCGCATCAAGCAGGAAATGGGCGGTCAGGTTACCTCCGACTTTGAAGAAATGCGGCGGGAAATCACCCAGGGCCCCCGCAGTTTCGATACCCCCGGCGGAAATGGGCACGACCATAGCCATGGGCACGATCACGGTCATAGCCACTAGCGGATTTTCCAGCCAGGAGCGCCCGAGTCTATGCCCATCTACGAATACCGCTGCGGGGACTGCCACCAGGTTTCGTCCTTCTTCACCCGTTCCATCAACGCCGAACTGGACCCGGTCTGCGCCCACTGCCAGGGCAGGGACATGCAGCGGCGCATGTCATCTTTTGCCATGGGCAAGACCACCCAGTCGGTCCACGAGCAGTTCCCGGCCCTGGGCGGTAACTCGGCCCTGGACTACTACAGCGACCCCCGCAACATCGGTAGAAACGTAGAGGAGAGTTTCCAGCGGCACGGCCTGGATATGCCCGAGTCGGTGCGGGACAACATTGCCGCCGCCCGGGAAGGCACTCTCCCGAAGGACCTGGATATATGACGCAACAACTGGACATAAGGGAGCAGCTGGCCCTTTCAGTTCTACTGGACGCCCACAGCCTGGCCAACGACTGCCCTCCCTTTCCGGGTGGGGAAGAGTGCCTTACCAGACTGAAAGCCGTTCTGCCCAGCTTGCCCGAGGACGAAGGAATCACTTCAAGCCCGCTGACCCTGGCCGGAGCTTTGTCGGTAGCCGGTGCGGCCGCCGGTTCCCTACAAGCTGTAGCTGGTTTGAGCGCCGCCGACGAGATGCCGGCCGATTTTGCGGAAGTCCTGTCCCAGCTCTTGTCTGAACTCTCATCCCTATTGGGTGCGGAGTTGCGCCGGCAGAAGGCCGACCAGGTCCGGGGCCTGTACGTCATCATCGACCCGGAGGTTACCGGCGGGCGGGAACCCCTGGAAATCGCCCGTGCCGCCGTGCGGGGCGGCGCGAAGATGCTCCAACTGCGGGATAAGCTGCGGGACAAGGGCGAGATTCTCCCCCTGGCCCGGGACCTGCAGGCCCTGTGCGAGGCCAACGACGTCCTGCTCATCGTCAACGACCACGTTGACCTGGCCGCGGCGGTGGGTTCCGGCGGCGTCCACGTGGGCCAGACCGACCTGCCGGTGGCCCAGGCCCGCCAGGTCCTGGCCCCTGGGCAGGTGCTGGGCCGTTCCAACCGGGAAATTAACCTGCTGATCGAGTCCCAGGAAATGGGCGCAGACCACGTGGCCTTTGGCGCCATCTACCAGACCACCACCAAGTCCGGCGGCCGTGGCCCCCAGGGACCCGAGCGATTGAAGGAGGCCCGGGCCGTTACCCACGTACCGCTGGTGGCCATCGGCGGCATTAACGCCGAGAACGTCGCGCCGGTCATCGAGTACGGTGCCGATGCCGTCTGCGTCACCGCCGCCGTGGGGCTGGCCCCTGAACCCGAGGCCGCCGCGGCTCGGCTGGTTGAGGCCATCCGCCAGGCAGGAGGCAAGGTATAGTGCCTTCCAACTACAGCGAAGACCTTTCCCGCATCGCCGCCGAGGCCATCGAGGCCCTGACCCTGCGCCACCAGGCCCGGGAACAGGCCCTGGCCGTTTCCCGCGAGGTTATCCGCTTCTCCGCCAACGCCATCCGCGCCGTACACCGGGGCGACTTTGACGACGCCCGCCAGCTAATCGAACGAGCCGGCCAGCGATTGCAGGAAACCCGCCACATTCGGGATCAGAACCCCGAAATCTACTACGCCGGCTTCCTGTCCGACGCCCGCAAGGAATACACGGAAGCCAACGTTACCCTGGCAGTGGTCTCCCGTTCCGACATTCCTGACCCCGACGCCATCGACGTGGACCCGCCCGCCTATCTCAATGGCATGGCCGAGGTTATCGGGGAACTGCGCCGCTACATCCTTGACTCCCTGCGCCGCGATTCCTTCGAGCACTGCGAGGAGTTCATGGACGTAATGGACGTAATGGACGAAATCTACGGCATCCTGGTTACTATCGACTTTCCCGAGGGGGTAACCGGGGGCCTGCGCCGCAGCACCGACGCCATGCGCGGTGTCCTGGAACGCACCCGCGGTGACCTGACCATCTCCCTTCAGCAGCGCCGCCTGGAACAAAGGCTGGAGGATATGGAAAGCGGCAGTTAGGGAAGCTCTGAATAAGTCCCTTCCCCCTTGACGGGGACAAGTCAGGATGGCCAAGAGTCCCTTCCCCCTTGACGGGGGAAGGTTAGGATGGGGGTGAAAAGGCAATGCGGCAAAAATCCGAACAGCGCCCAAGAGTTACTCCAATAGTTTTGAGATAGTCTCTTGGACTACACCGCGAATTTCTCCGCAATATCACCTCCCCGACACCATATCGGGGGCACTTCCAACAGGAGCGTTAACCTTGGCTGAAGTACGCGTATCCTTCCTGGGCACCGGGGCCGGAAACTGCATCCACCGGGCCCACACCGCTATCGTCCTGGACTGCCCCGACGGCACCCGGCTGCTGCTGGACGCCGGTTCCGGCAATTCCGCCCTGCGCCACGGCGCCCTGCTGGGCATGCACGCCGAGGACTTCGAGCACGTCCTTATCTCCCACCGCCACGGCGACCACATGGGCGGCCTGCCCCACATCCAGGGCCGCCGCACCCAGGTGGCCCCCACCGCGTCTCCCCTGGTGGTGCATAGCCTGGAGGAATCCCTGGCCGGCCTGCAGAACCTGTTTCGCGCCGTCAGCATCACCCACCAGGTTGACCAGGACAGCGTTACGACCACCGACGGCAACCGGGTGGTGGCCTGGGACCCAGTGGAAGTTGGACAGTGGATTACACTGGGCGAGGACACCCGGGCATCCTGCTTTCTGGTGAACCACATTGGTGGCGCCGTGGGCTGGCGGGTGGAGACCGGCGGCATATCCGTGGTCTTTTCCGGCGATACCCGCTACAGCGAAAGCTTGGTGGAGGCTTCCCAGGGCGCCGATCTGTTGATCCACGAGGCCCTGAGCACCGACGACGACCGGGAGGGCGCCGCCAGCCGGGGCCATTGCACTGCCGCCGAGGCCGCCCGGGCCGCCGCCCTGGCCGGCGCCGGCCGGCTGGTAATCACCCACATCGACACTCCCTTCCACCACAACACCCAACCCCTGGCCGAAGAGGCCCGCGCCCACTACGGTGGTCCCGTCTCTGTGGCAGACGACCTTCACATAACTACTGTCAGCAGCCCGTAGATAATTTAGAAACATCTGTTCTATAGTGTTCGCAGCTTACCAGTACGCGCCGGCATTGCCTGCGCCGGAGGAGTTGCGATGCTTGCCAAGAGTCAGACCTGCGCCGTAGTGGGCCTGGACGGGTTCATAGTCCAGGTCGAGGTGGATATATCCAATGGCCTGCCGGCCTTCAATGTGGTGGGCCTGCCCGACACGGCGGTGCAGGAAGCCCGGGAGCGGGTTCGCGCCGCTCTGCGCAACAGCGGCTGCGAGTTCCCCATGCGCCGCATCACCGTCAACCTGGCGCCGGCTGACCTGAAGAAAGCCGGGCCGGCCTACGACCTGCCCATCGCCGTGGGCATCCTGCTCAGCTCCGGCCAGATTTACCTGCCCGACGAATCTTCCCTGTTCCTGGGAGAACTTTCCCTGGACGGCAGCCTGCGCCACACCAACGGCGTGCTGCCCATGGTGTCTGTGGCCCGGGACCAGGGCTTCTCCGCCGTCTACGTCCCCACCGCCGACGCCGCCGAAGCTGCCCTGGTGGAAGGAATCCAGGTCTATCCCACGCCCACCTTGGCTGCCCTGGTCAGCCACCTGCTGGGAGAGACGACCATCCGGCCCATGGAATTTGCCGGCCTGCCCGACGGCGCCGGCCCTGCGGCCAATGGCTGCAACCTGTCGCACATCAAGGGGCAGGAACACGCCAAGCGGGCCCTGGAGGTTGCGGCTGCCGGCTTCCACAATATCCTGTTCAACGGTCCGCCCGGCAGCGGCAAGACCATGCTGGCCCGCTCCCTGCCGTCCATCCTCCCCAAGATGACCCCGGAGGAAGCCCTGGACGCCACCAAGATTTACAGCATCAGCGGGTCGCTCCCTTCCGACTGCCCCCTGATCGCCACGCGCCCCTTCCGCGCGCCCCACTACAGCATTTCCAACGCCGGGTTGGTGGGCGGTGGCCGCACCTTGCGCCCCGGCGAGATTACTTTGAGCCACCGGGGTGTCCTGTTCCTGGACGAACTGCCCGAGTTCGATCGCACTGCCCTGGAGTCCCTGCGCCAGCCCCTTGAGGATAAGGTGGTTACCATCAGCCGGGTCACCGGTTCGGTAACCTACCCCGCCAGCTTCATGCTGGTGGCGGCCCAGAACCCCTGCCCCTGCGGCTACTACTCCCATCCCCGCAAGGACTG
>JAJEDS010000069.1 GCA_022821365.1 Dehalococcoidia bacterium
CGCCTCTGTGGTTAAAGGAAATCTCCAAATGCGACGGCCCACCGCCAGCAGGTTCCCATCATATTGCCCGCCTTCGGCCCGTGTTATAGTATGGGGCGAGGCTGACCCGTATGTTTCCCAAGGGGCGGACACACGGCGCGCCAGAGGAAAAATCACGAGGAATTGCATTTATGGCCCAACGTATAAACCTGAAAGTTAACGGTGAAGACCGCCAGGTGGAAGCCCCGGCCCGCCGCCTGCTGGTGGACCTGCTGCGCTACGACCTGGGGCTGACCGGCACCAAGGAGGGCTGCAGTGTCGGCGTCTGCGGCGCCTGCACCGTCCTGGTGGACGGCCAGATGGTGGCTTCCTGCATTACCCTGGCCGCCGCGGTGGACGGCTCCGAAGTCACCACCATCGAGGGACTGGCCGAAGATGGTCGGCTCCACCCCGTGCAGCAGGCCTTCATTGACTACGGTGGCTTCCAGTGCGGCATCTGCACCCCCGGCCAGGTGATGGCCGCCAAGGCCCTGCTGGACGAGAATCCACGCCCCACCGAGGAGGAGGTGCGGGACTGGATGATGGGCAACCTGTGCCGCTGCACCGGCTACTACAAAATCCTGGAGTCGGTGGTGGCCGCCATGAGCCCCGCAGCTTCCCGGGAAGGAGGCGCGGACAACTGATGATTGACTTTGAGTTTCACCAGGCCACCGACCTGGACCACGCCTTCAGCCTGCTGGCCGACTACGGAGACGACGCCCGCCTGATGTCCGGCGGCACCGCCCTGGTACTGCAGATGAAGCAGCGCTTCTCCCAGCCGGGCCACGTCATCGGCCTGACGCGCATCCCCGGTCTGGACGGTATCGAGGAAACGGAAGACGGCAGCATCCGTATTGGGGGACTGTGTACCCAGCGGCAGGTGGAAAACCACCCGCTGGTAACCGAGCGCATCCCCCTGGTGGCCGGGGCCTACCGCCACGTGGCCACGCCCCGCATCCGCAACATGGCCACCGTGGGGGGCGGCCTGGCCCACGGCGACCCCAACCAGGACCCGCCGCCATCCCTGATAGCCCTGGGGGCATCGGTGGTGCTGTCGTCGGCCAACGGCGGCCAGCGCATCGTACCGGCCGAGGAACTGTTCGTGGACTACTTTGAGACCGACGTCCGCCCCGGCGAGATTATCACCGGGCTGGTGGTGCCGCCCGCGCCCGACGGGGCCGGTACCTCCTACCTGAAGTTCCTGCCCCGCACCGCCGACGACTACGCCACCGTCTCAGTAGCCGCAGTGGTAACCCCCGACGCGTCGGGCAACTGCGGCGACGTCCGCATCGTGCTGGGGTCGGTGGGCCTTACACCCATTCGAGCCGCCGCCGCCGAGGACGCCCTGCGGGGCCAACCTCTTACCGACGAAGCCATCCGCGAGGCCGCGGCCACGGTGCAGGACGCCGTGGACCCGCTGGACGACCACCGGGGTTCGGCGGAGTACAAGCGGGAAATGGCCGAGGTCTTCACCCGCCGGGCCGTCCGACAGGCCGCCGGCCAGGTTTCTTGATCCACTAATGGACACGAATGATCACTAATAAATTATTAGTGCTGTTTCATTAGTGGAAATTAGTGTCCATTGGTGGATTAGAAGGAGTTTTAAGTTGAAGCTGGAGAATCGCTGCGTGGTGCCCGCCGACCCGATCACCACCTGGGACCTGGTGATGGACGTGCCCCGGGTGGCGCCCTGCGTCCCCGGCCTGTCGGCGCTGGAGGTGGAGGGCGATGACAGCTACAGCGGCACCCTGCTGGCCCAGGCAGGCCCCATGCGGGTGAACCTGTCCGGCACCCTGAAGGTGGTTTCGCGAGACGACCAGCGGGGCGAGGCCCAGTTCCTGCTGGAGGCCGCCGACCGCCGCATCGGCGGCTCAGTCAAGACCACCATGACCCTGCAGCTAACCCCCACCGCCGACGGCCAGACGGAACTGACCATAGCCACCGACACCGCCTTCATGGGCGCCCTCGGCACCCTGGGCCAGCCCATAATCCGCCGCAAAGCCGCCGCCACGATGGAGGAGTTTGCGAAGAATTTGGCGGGGCTGGTGGAAAGTACAGGGTAAGAGGATGGAACCGGCAAGCAAGATCGAATCCATCAAAATCCAGGGCTTCCGCTCCCTGGCCGACGTGGAGCTTACCGACCTGCCCAACGCCGCGGTGCTGATAGGGCCGAACGGTTCCGGCAAGTCCAACGTCTTCCTGTTCCTGGAACTGCTGCGGCAGATGCTGCGTTACCGCAGGCTGCAAGATTTTGTGGCAAGGCACGGCGGGGCGGATGACCAGTTGTTTGGGGGGAGTGCGCGAACGCCAACAATGAGCGGCAAAGTTCAGATCAGGTTCTCGAAAGGTTGGTATAGTTACCAGCCTTTTCTGTCCTTCGCCCATCCCAATACATACTTCTTTTCGGGAGAGCACTTCGAGTCTTACCAGGAGGGCGACCAGTCGGTCGC
Source organism: Dehalococcoidia bacterium (assembly GCA_022821365.1). GTDB lineage: Bacteria > Chloroflexota > Dehalococcoidia > Lucifugimonadales > UBA3495 > Bin22. The sequence continues at coordinate 2,469 of JAJEDS010000069.1, forward strand.
TTTTCATGAGGTCTCAGGATTTGGCAAGGAAAGCGAATTTGCTCATCTAGAGTTCAACCAAGACCCTACCGAACTCAACAAGAGACTTCAGCCAATTGCGTCAGAGTTTATTAAATTCCTCGGCAGTTGGGCCATTCACCAGTTCCATAACACCGACTTCAATTGCAGCATCAAGAACGACTGCGACATAACGGACAATGTTCGCATACGGCCCGACGGCGGGAACCTGGCTGCTATTTTGTACAGGCTGGAACAGGAAGACCCCAAGCGGTACGACTACATCTGCGGTCACATCCAACGCATATTACCCACCTTTGACCGGTTTGATTTGGAAGAAAGCTACGGCAAGGTGATGCTGCGGTGGAAAGCCCTGGGTTCCGACAAGACCATGGGGGCGCACCTGACCTCCGACGGTTCCCTGCGCGCTTTCTGCCTGGTGACGCTGCTGAATCTGCCTGCAGAGATGCTGCCCAGCGTTATTTTGCTGGATGAACCGGAACTGGGCCTGCACCCGTCGGCAGTGGGGTTGATTGGAGCGATGATCAGGGTCATGTCACAACAGCGGCAGGTGATAGTCGCCACCCAGTCGCCGCTGCTGGTGGACGAATTTGAACTGGGAGAGATCTACGTCTTTGACTTGAAGGACGGACGGACAAGAGTAAACCGGCCGGACGAAGAAGGGTTAAAACATTGGGTGAAAAAATACTCAACAGGTGAGATATGGCTAACTAATCTTATGGGCGGTCGTCCGTGGTCCGTCTCGCCGTAGTAGTTGAGGGTCTTACCGAAGTAGCATTCGTGGACCAAACATTGGCGGCTCATCTCCTGGATTATGGGGTATATACGACGCCTACATCCCTTGGCGGAAGGATTACGGTAGAGCGGCTGGGCAGTCGAATGGTCGAACTCTTATGGAGTTTTGAAGTAGTGACTTCTCTGGTCGATTACTATGGCTTCGAGGACAAGCAAAACGATTCTGTGGGCGACTTGGAGGAGAGGATTAGCACGGCGGTTATCTCAGAAATTGGCCGCTCCCTCGATGAATCCAGGGTTCTCGCCTATGTTCAGCGGCATGAATTTGAAGGGCTGCTCTTCTCCCAAGTCAGCGCTTTCGCGAACGTCCCCGGGGCAGACGAACCGGCCTTGAGGCAGCTGGCAGAGATACGCGGCCAGTTTCCTTCACCTGAAGACATCAACGACGACCCAAACACAGCGCCCAGCAAACGCATTTCTAACGTACTGTCCAGATACAACAAGCGCGTGAATGGCCCTCAAATAGCTCAGACTATAGGCCTTCCCACAATCCGCGCCCAGTGCCCCCGGTTTAACCAGTGGCTAACTCGGCTGGAGTCGTTAAAGGCCTAATCGTCGCAGGCAAAAGGCCACGCCCGGCAGTTCATCCGCCGGGCGTATCGTATCAGTCCTGATTGCCCGATCTAAACCCGTATCACTCCCACCAAGTCCCCATCCTCCTCCTCAATGGAAATCTCCGTACCAAACGGCTCGGAAACCTGCTGCAGCCACGTTAGCGTTTGCCTCGCTATGGGCTCTTCGGCCAGGACGGGGCGGCCCCGCTGGGGGATGGGACGGCCAAAGCCCATATCAATGGGGTAGAGGATGACCTCCCGCAGGTCGCCGCCGGCGTAGTTGCACACGGCCACCACGCTCTGCCAGAACACCGGGTCGCCGGCGAAGGCGCGGGTGCCGCCGCCGGAACGGGTGTCCAGGTAGTCGCCGGGGGTGCTGTTGAAGTCCAGGCCGAAGCGGCGGTAGGCCTCGTGGGGCAGCCACAGAACGCTTTCATTCTGGAAGATGAAGTTGCCCAGGCTGTAGAAGATGGGCCGGTTATTGTAGATTTCGATGCCCCGCAGGAAGTGGGGGCCGTGGCCCACGAAGGCGGCGCAGCCCTGGTCAATGGCCCAGTGGGCAAAGTCGGTCAGGAAATGGGGCGGGGACAGGCGGGAATGGCCGTGGAAGTCGCCGTCGGGCCCGCTCTCGTGGCAGTGGACGCCGTACACCTGCCAGTCGGACTGCTTCTGCGCGCCCCGGATCCAGTTGCCGATGCCCAGCCGGTCCTCCTCGTTGAGGGCCGTGCGGATGGCGTACTCCTCGTCCAGGATGAACTTGTTCTCCAGGAAGTCAATCTCGGTGCTGTGGTCGGGCGCCTCAGCGTTTCCCCGGAAGCCGAACAGGCGGTGGGCGGTATGCTCCTCCTCGTAGCCCAGTTCCAGGTTGGCCTTGCGCAGGGCGTCGAAAACATCCTGCTGAACGTGGTGGGTAATGTCGTGGCGCAGGGCGTTGACCCCGGGACGGCCGCGGAAGTCGGGGCGACCGGCACCGGCGCGGGACTGCTCGCTGTAGGTGCTGGTGGCCCCCATCACCGCCACCCGACCTCGGGCCGAATCCACATAGGCAGGCGCGCGCGCCTCGTCCAGGTCGCGGCCGCCGCCGGCGTAAGGCAGGTCAATCTCCCGGCAGTGCTCCAGAGTGGTCAGGAAGCCGCCCTCCGAATAGTCGAAAGAGTGGTTATTGGCGGCGGTTACGGCGTTTATGCCCATCCACTTCAGTTCGTCCAGGTTGTGGGGATCGGAGCGGGTATAGGTGGCGCTGCTCCACTGCCAGCTGCTCTCAAAGTCGTGGAACAGCATCTCCAGGTTGACCAGGGACACGTCGGCGCCCCGGAGGATGTCCACCAGCTTGAGGAAGCGGGGTTCCTGGAAGGACCTCATCCGGCGGGTAATCATGGCGTCGCCGCCCAGGGCAATGGAGATATCGCGGCGCTCGGCATCGTAAATCGTAGTCATGCTGCCTCCTTGCGGTGTCAGAACGCGGTGTCAGGACAAGGGTGGATCAAGGTGGGGGCATTTTAGCAGATTTGGGGTGGGGATTGATGGATGACAGGTGGAGATTGGTTGGGGCTATCTGCTTGTGCTACACTTAAAGGAACAAACTGACTTCCGAAGGATTAGAATGACTGAAGATGCTAATAACGACAGTAAGAGCTCGGAACAACTCCCCAACAGAATAGACCTTCACGCGTTAGATGCCAGGGACCAAAGGTCCTTGGACGTGGTAAGCAAGAGTCCTGAAGGACAGCCCACTGAAAATCCTTTCAAGAATGTGCTAAAGTCCATCCAAACTGGAGAAGGATCGTCTTCATCTACCGATAAAACCGGGACCAAGAATGAGGGGAACAAGTAACTTGTTGCCAGATTAGGAGGTTCAGACGTGGCGGAGCACGATCCGGTTAAGAGCCGTGAGCCCAAAACTGACAAGAGCCGTATGCGTGGTTGGGACCATAGAGTTGACTGGTACAAGAAGCGAAGGGACGAAGTGCCTGTGCGAAACCGTGCCAACCGCAAGAGGAATCCCTTTGAGAGCCTGCTTAAGTCCAATGAACAAGACTAAGTTACAAAGGGTCTAAAGGTTTGCATTCTACAGGAGCCAATTAGGTGAACATGCTATGCCCCCTGTAGCGATAAACTTCGCTGCAATTTTGGTGTTAGTTCTCCCGGGCTTTCTTTCGTATCGATTTGCTGTGTGGAGGCGCGCCGACCCTAGCCAACGCAGTCCCCTCTGGCAATTCTCCGAAATTCTTGAACATTCGATTTTTGTACATTTGTCCGCTATTGGGTTGATAGCCGCAATAGACGCCCTGTTAGATTGGAAATTTGGCTTGGATACCTACGCCCGTGTCCTCGTTCAGCAAGGGCCCGTCTCGTTTTTAGATCAGCACTTTGCTGAAGCGATTCTTTGGTTCACCCTTTACCCTTTATATGCTATAGCCGTATCCCCTATAGTTGGCTCTTTCGACCTGCCACAGAAGATTTCTTCCTCGGTGATTTTCTTATTGAAAACTCCCACGCAGTGGATAGCATCACGTTGTCGTTGGTTTAGTTGGCTACCCATTCCTATTGTCCCTTATCCGCAAGAGCCGGTCTGGTACTATGCATTCAATACCATGACCCAAGGCTATACTGCGTCTATTCCTCATGTGCTAGTAACCCTTAAGAGCGGTGATGTATTCTACGGTGAAATGGCTACATACCCCATAGCCTTGGATACTGAACTCGAAAGGGATTTCCTCATAAGAAATGTGGTGTATTATCCGGAAGGCAATCTAGCAAATGAGCAAAGGTTGTACGAAGTAGACGAAATCGGTGCGGTTCTACTAAACACATCAAATGTGAACAGCATAGTGATCTATTACGAGCATTTTCAGCAATAGACAGAGACTAATTGGGGTGACTTTGATGCTCTAATTTGGGAGACCCTAAAAGAACGCTTGTACGCTTAAAGTTAGGTCCATTTGAGCACAAACCCTCATGTCCACCCACACCAATAACTTCCTAGAAAAGGAATCATCCTTTGCCTTCATCGGCCTGAAGCTTGTTTTTCTGAGGAGTGCGGCGAGCATGAAACCCAATGGTGCGGGCCAAAACTTATCTGGCCCCAAGCATGTTCGCCGGCAATGCTTGGGATTGTTTGCTCCGCCCAGAAGGACAGTAGCGATATCGCGACCCATCAGTTCAACTGAGACAGTCCTTTATATGGGGCAGAAGTAGAATATACTTGTTGCATACCTTGTTTTCCGGGTTTGGGGTGATGATAGCGGGTATTGCTTTTCTGGTGGTACTTCTCCTGGTGGTGTTTCTGATTGCCAGGGACCCGCGTCGGGTGTTCTGGCGGGATGCTCGGAGGCGCGATAGTCGCGGGTCTCACCTGCCCATCAGGTTCTTCTGGTGGTAGGCAGCAAGCTGAGAGACCTTTCGGCCCCCCAGCGCAGGGTTATCCGGGCCTGGTGCATGTACGACTGGGCCAACTCCGGGTACGCCACGTCCGGCGGGGCGGCCATCTTCCCCGTCTATTTCGTCTTCCTCTTCAAGGACGCGCTGGGCGAGTCCGTCTCCATCCTGGGCATCACCTTCACGGGCAGTTCCACCTGGAGCCTGGCCATTGCCGTGGCCACCGCCCTGGTGGCGGTAACCAGCCCGGTGCTGGGGGTGATCGCCGACCGGGTGGCCATCAAGAAAATCCTGCTTTGGATCTACACCATCGTGGGGTCGGTGGCGGCCTTCCTGATGTTCTTTTCCGCCTACACCGGGCAGCCGTGGCTGTGGTTCATGGCCATGTTCATGCTGGCCAACGTCGGGTTCGCCGGCTGCCTGGTCTTCTACAACACCTTTCTGCCTCACATTGCGCCCCGGGAACTGCTGGACCGGGTTAGCAGCCAGGGATTCGCCTACGGGTACGTGGGCGGGGGACTGCTGCTGGCGGTACACCTGGCTCTGATCCTGGCCATGCAGGACGCGCAATGGGCCGACCTGGTTACCCGACTGGCCATAGCGTCCACCGGAGTCTGGTGGTTCGGCTGGGCGCTGTGGACCTTCAGGGTGGTGCCGGAACCCCACATTCCCAACGAGATGAGCGGGCTGCGGCCCGGTCGGGCAATACGCCTGGCTTTCACCGAGCTCTCCCACACCTTCCACCAGATGCGGGGCTTCCGGGCCATCCTGATTTACCTGGTCGCCTACCTGCTGTTCAACGACGGCATCCAGACGGTGCTGAACGTGGCCGGGGCCTACGGGGCAGACACCATTGGCATCCCCCTGGTGTTCAACATGGCCACCATCCTGATCATCCAGTTCGTGGCGGCCTTCGGGGCTATGGCGTTTTCGTGGCTGGCGTCGCGCATCGCCACCAAGGGCGCCCTGATGGTTACGCTGGTGGGATGGTCGATACTGGTCCTGTTCGGCGTGGGCATAGCGCCCCTGCAACCGGACCGCCACGAGGACTTTGACTACCAGTTGGAGTACCAGGCGGAACTGGAAATGTACGTGGTGGGCGCCGCGCCGGAAAAGGAAGACTCCGCTCTTGACCGGACGTGGCGGGAGGAACTGGCGGCCGTCAGGGTGATAACGGAGTTGGAGGAGGCGTTGCAGATGGGGGAAACGCTGTCTGCTGAGCGGGCGGAGATGCTGGTGGAGAGAGTCAGGAGGTCGGATAACGCACCCTATTCCATTTCAGTGCAGGGCGGCGGTCTTGCGAACGAGACGGCCACGGGTTATCTCCACCGCTCAAACCTGGGAGACGGGCCGATAGACTGGTGGCCTTCGACGGTAAGGCGGCTGGTATGGCAGCGGCTGGGGCTGGACGCTCCCTACCAGTGGTTGCTGCTGGGCGTGGGCGTGGGACTGGTGATGGGCGGCAGCCAGGCCCTGGCCCGCAGCCTTTTCGCCCAGATAGTGCCCCACACCCGCAGCGGCGAGTTCTTCTCCTTCTTCGGGTTTATGGGCCGGGTCTCCACGGTATTCGGCCCCCTGCTCTACGTGGTGGTAACGGGCCTGATTGATACCAGGGTGGCCATACTGTCCATAATGGCGCTGATAGTGACCGGGGGTGTCTTGCTGCACTGGGTGGACGTGCGGTCCGGTGCGAGGATGGCGGACGAGGAGGATGCCCGCCACTACGCCGAGGCGGGGGAAGCGTTTCCAGCCTGATGGGAGATTAACGGTCTGGTTCCCTTCCCTGGTGCCCTTTTATTGTCCAGCCCGATACAATGTATATATGCCAGAGATTGGACGTGGCAAAAGCTGGGTTCTCTACTACGACGGGGAGTGCGGGTTCTGCACCCTGTCGATGAAGGCGCTGGCGCTGGCCGATATCTTTCGCGCGGTAACGTGGACGGCTTACCAGGAGCTGCCTGAACCTCCCCGGGACCTGACCTGGGAAGATTTAGACGCCGCGGCCTTTCTGGAAATCAGGAAGGGTTCGTCCGGGTCGAGCGGGGGTCTGGAAGCGGGGCGAAGGCTTTACCGGGGATTTTATGCCTTCCGGATGCTGACACTGCGGCTGCCGCCGCTGATGCCCCTGGCCCTGCTGCTCTGGCTGCCGGGGGTTAGCCGGCTGGGAGAATGGGCCTACGGGTGGGTTGCGGCCAACCGCTACCGCATCAGCCGCCGGTGCCGGTTGAAGGCGGGGAGATAGAGGGATTCTCCTGGCCGAGAACTTTCCACGAGTACGGCCCACTCTTGCACTCTTCTACCGCAGCGCTGCCACGAACAGGTGACCGCCGTAGCCGCCCTCGTAGCCGGGCAGGGTTACAAGTTCGGCGTCGAATCCCGCTTCGTCCAGCAGTCTCAGCCAGGTGGTTGAGGGGAAAAGGCCGGTGGTATGGCGGTCTTCCACCACCCGCAGTCCGGTCGGTTCGTGGATGAGGAAGAAGAAAAGGGATTCGATGGTGGTGTCCGACGCATCGGGGTCGTGGCAGTACTCGATGACGGTGAAAGGCGGGGAGGCATTGGCGCAGATCCAGTGCAGGACGCGGGGACCGGAGAAGGCTTCCTTGAGGTAGTCGGGGGCCAGGAGCAGAACGCCGCCGGGGCGCAGATGCTCCCGGGCGGTGGCAAAAGCGTCTGCAAGGTCTTCTTCTGACAGCAGGTAACAGACGGCGTCGTGGATGGCCACGGCGTCGAATTGCTTTTGCAGCCGGACGCTGCGCATGTCGCCCAGGTGGTGGGGGACTGTGGGGTTGAGTTCCCGGGACAGGGCCAGCATCTGGGGCGACAGGTCCACGGCGGTCAGGTCAAAGTCGTCGGCCAGGTGACTGAGGGTGTGGCCGCCGCCGGAACCCAGTTCCAGCAGGGAGTGGCGGCCCGGGCCCAGCCTTTGGCGGAGAGCGTCGCGCCAGTGTCCGGCGTCGTCGGCATAATCGGCGGGCGGGCTGAAGGCGGGCCACAGCCACGCCAGGTCGGTGTAAAGGCGGTGAGTCGGCAGCACCGTGCTATTATACGAAAACTTGAGCCGGATAGAGGAAGGAGACAGGACGATGGGCAAGCTGGACGGCAAGGTAGTGGTAGTAACGGGCGCCAGCCGGGGCATCGGAGCGGAAATTTCGGCCCGCTTTGCCGGGGAAGGCGGCAGAATTGTGTGCGCGGCGCGGACGGTGCGGGAAGGCGACCACCCCCTTGAGGGGTCGCTGGAGAAAACGGTGACCGACATCAAGGAGGCCGGGGGCGAGGCCACGGCAGTAGCGGTGAACCTGGCCCGCCCGGAGGAGTGCGAACGGTTGATTGAGGAGGCCCAACAGCTTTACGGGCCGGTGGACGTGCTGGTGAACAACGCCGCGCTGACCTACTTCATCCCCATAAAGGACTTTCCCACCAGTCGGTGGATACGGTCGTGGGAGGTGAACTTCCACGCGCCCTTCATTCTGAGCAGGACGGCCCTGGGGCAGATGATTCCCCGGGGGTCGGGCAGCATCATCAACATTTCATCGGGCGCCGCGGTGGGCCCCGGGCGCGGTCCCTACGGAGACAATGCGGGCATTGCCGGGGGCACCTGCTACGGGGCGGAAAAGGCGGCCCTGGAACGCTTCACCCAGGGCCTGGCCAGCGAGGTGTACGAGTTCGGGATTTCGGTTACCTGCCTTTCCCCGTCGCTGGTGGTCCCCACGCCGGGCACGGTGTACCACAAGCTGGTAACCGGTATGGACGACCCCAAGGGCGAGCCGATGTCCGTAATGGCCGACGCCGCCCTGCTCCTGGCCACGGAACCCCTGGACGCAGTAACGGGCCGGGTGACCTACAGTCAGCAAATCCTGCAGGAGTTTGGCTGGATAACGGAGGCACAGGGCAGGGGGGTTACGCTGCCGGGGACGGGGTTCAGCGAGATTTAGGGGTAACCCCGAATGTGCGGTGAAATGCAAGCCAAATTTATCCTGCAATGGCAGCGCCTATAGGTAGCCGAGGTATTGCGATGGAAGGTAGGGGTTGGAATAATGGGGGAAGTCTGAACCGGGGTCGGTGTTCAGTTGCGCTTTCTTGGCTTGCCACACGTGGAAGTATTGGAGTTCCAGTTGACGGTAACGGGGCATCCGATGATGGATCAGGAAGCAAGGGAGAGATTAAAATCGGGAGAGGGGCTGTGAGTATTAGAACATAGCTTGCGAGCCAAACTCCCTCAATTTGTAACTGCCCAGGGATCGTTGGCAGCACGGGTGGAGCAGACAGCGGTATTTATAACGGACGATTGGGTGGTATCAGTTTTTGGTCAGAATTTGATCCAGTGCGTATCCGCAATGCTAATCGTAATGAATTCCGCCAGCCGGCAACTGGCCACTTCAGTAGACGTGGAACTTCTCACGGTCCCAAGTGAGCGAGATGACCCATTGGAACAGACGATACGTCGGAACGAAAGAAGGCGGCGTGTGGTCGGGATTATAAAGTGGGCTGTTACGATAGGCCTGAGTGGAATTGTAGGGGCCCTGATTCAGTGGCTGGTAAGCTCAGATACCGTATTAGATGTCAAGGGTGGCCGGTTGGCAGCGCTGGGGATCAAAAGGCAGACCACTCTTCAAGACTCCATAGCAGATCCGCAGCAGTTTATGCATCGCAGCCACGATGCGCACTCGGCCCTTCTTCT
>JAJEDS010000172.1 GCA_022821365.1 Dehalococcoidia bacterium
ACGGCCATAACCAGGCCGGGCAGGCCCAGGTCCGCCATGGCGGTTTCGGCCAGGGAATCCAGGTAGCCAGTTGCTCCAGACTGGGAGAGCATTGCCCACCCCCAAGGGAAGGAGTTGGCTTTAATGATACAACGACATCCCTTCCCCTGGCTTTGACATGCCGGGACAGGGAGGGCGATGGCGCTTTGAAATTTCACGCTGTTTGTAGGGCCAGCCGGGTTCGAGGTTTCCGCCGGCTCGGGAAACTTTGCTTAACTCGTCAGATGAGCCAATTTAGGTCCATTTGGGGTCTGAGACCCTAGCGGTACCGAACCATCCTGGATTCCGGCGGAATGACCGTTAATTCTTATCCCGTCATTACCAGGGCGATGGCCTACCAGCGTGCCCGTCGAGGGGGGAGATTTATTTGAAGGTTCTTTGAAGGAAAAACGCCAGGGGAGGCAATCCCAGCGCCTCTGTCCTGGCGTTTCGTGAGTGCGGCTGCGGTGTTGACGGGCTAGCCCAGCGTCCCCGCCAGCTTTTCCAGGTTGGTCAGTTCGGGGGTTTCCGCGTCGCCATTTTCCTTCCAGACGGTGGAGGCTTTGGCCAGGCTGTCCTGGGCCCCTTCACTCTCGCCCTTACCGGCCATGACCCGGCCCAGGGAAAAGAGATCGCGGGGCGTCTCCCGGCGGCTGAGGCGCTCCTTCAGCATCCCCTCCGCCTTGTCGAACTGCTCGGCCCGCAGGTAGGCCTCCAGCAGCGTGTCCTCGAACACCTCCCGCTGGGCGTGGCTGCCGCCGATGCGGGTTAACTGCGGGAAGACGGGTTCCAGGTAGTCCACGGAAGCCTGGTAGTCCTCCTGGCCGAAGGCGTCAATGCCCTGGGCCAGGGGCAGGATGATCTCCCTGGCGAAGATGTTGCCGTTCTCGGCGTTGGTGCGCAGGCGGTTGATCATCTGGTCCATCAGTTCCCGGTCGCCGCTGGCGGCGAAGGCCAGGGCCGCGTGCGCGTCGCGGAAGGCCGCGCCGGGGGTGGTGGCTGCCGGCGCCGCCTGTTCCTTGACCTCTTCCCAGGGCATGGGCGGTTTTTCCCCGCCGTAGATGGTCAACCGCCACATCAGCGACGCGCTGTCCGACAGGCTCGAAATGTTCCTGGCAGCTACCGTGGGACGGATCCAGTCCTCGTACAGTTGCAACGCTTCCCCGTACCGGCCCAGGGCCAGCTCAAACAGCGCATGGTGCCACGACAGGTGCGTATGGTAATGGGCCCGGGGGTCGAAGCCTTCCAGCCAGTTGCCGAGGAAGTTGCCGCCGGTGGCCGCGTCGCCGTACTCGAAGTAGGAGTGGGTAACCGAGTGGGCGGCCACGGCGTTGCCCGGGTTCATTTCCAGGGACTGCTGCGCCAGGCTGAGGGCCTTGTCCAGGATGCCGTTCTCGTGGTGGGCAAAGGCGTACTGGCCCAGGAAGGCCCAGTCGTCGCCGCAGTGCGGGGCGAGTTCGTTCATCATAGCCAGGAGAGCGGGCGGGAAGTGGGGGTCGCCGGCCCCGCTGCAGCCCAGCATGTAGAGGCGCTGGGCCAGGCGCTGGAGGACCGCGTCGCGGGGGCTCTCGGCCAGGTGTTCCCGCACCAGGGCCAGGGCGTCGGGGCCCTTGCCGTTGGCCCAGAGGTTGACGGCCTCGATGTGGCGGCGTTCCCGGTCGGAGATGCCGTCGGCCAGTTCCAGGCCCCGCTTTACGCTCTCCCGCGCCTGGTCCGGGCGGGCCCGGGTCATGTGGAGGAAGGCGAGGCAGCCGTGGGCGATGGCAAACCCCTCGTCCAGGTCAATTGCTTCCTGCAGCTTCTCCTCCGCCCCGTAAGACTGGGACAGGAGCAGGTCAATGCCCTCCTGCCAGCGGTCGGCGGCATCGGGGGAGTTGGTGGAGAGGGTCATTCCGTAGCGGTCTTTGATGTTGCCGGGCATAGTGGATGCCTCCTTCGTAGCTGGCCCGCGAGAGACGCAGGCGCGAAGTGTGAAGCGGAAATGACGAGCAATCGTCTCGGTTTCCGTAGAGTTTTAACTTGTTGTTAATGTTACCACACAGAAACTAAAGAGGGCCGACCAGAATCTGGGGAGAAAGGGGTCACAGGCTACGCATCAGGTATCCGTATCACTGATCGCAGCGTCTCCCCCCGTTCCATAGCCTCAAATGCCGCTTCCGTATCTTCCAGCCCTATGACTGCTGACACCACCCGGTCCAGGTCCAGCTCGCCCGACAGGTAATAGTTGGCCAGCAGGGGGAAGTCCCTCGAGGGCAGGTTGTCGCCGTACCAGCTTACCCGCAGCGAACCGCCCAGGCCGAAGAACTGCAGCATGGGCACGTCCACCACCATCGTAGGGTCCGGCACGCCGATCAGGACACAGGTACCGGCCAGGTCCCGCGACCACAGGGCCTGCAGCAAAGTCTGGGGCATCCCCACGCACTCAAAGGAGTAATCAACCCCGTTGCCGCCGGTCAGTTCCTTGATGGCCTCCACCGGGTCGGAGTCGGCGGCGTTGACTACGTCCGTGGCGCCGAACTCCCTGGCCCAGGCCAGCTTGTTCTCGGCAATGTCAACGCCGATGATCCTGGACGCGCGGGCCAGCCTGGCGCCCATAATCACGCTGGAACCAATGCCTCCGCAACCGTAGACGGCCACGGTGCCACCGCGCCGCACGCCGGCGGTGTAGAGCACGGCCCCCACGCCGGTGGTTACGCCGCACCCCAGCAGGCTGGCCTGTTCCGGCGGACAGGCTGTGGGTACCGGCACGGCCTGCCGCGCCGCCACCACGGTATGGGTGCAGAAGGTGCCAATGCCCAGGGCCGGATTCAGCACCGCCCCGTCCTTCTTGGCCGTCATTCGGGGCTGGGCGTTAAGGCTGGCGGAGCAGAGGTTTGGCTGCCCCAGGGCGCAGAAGCGGCAGTACCCGCAGGGGGCGCGCCAGGCCAGCACCACGTAGTCACCCACCCTGGGGTCGGTAACTCCCTCACCCACGGCTTCGACTATACCGGAACCCTCGTGACCCAGCAGGAAGGGAAATTCGTTGGTAATCCTGCCCAGCTTGTAGTGCAGGTCGGTATGGCAGACGCCGCTGGCCTGGATTCGGACCAGCACCTCGCCCGGTCCCGGGTCGTCTACGACAATCTCTTCCAGCAATGCCGGTTCCCCGGCAACCCTGGATATGACTCCCATTCCGTTGGTGGGCATGGTGGTTCCTCCGTGTGGCGGTTGAGTGTTGGTTGCGCGGCACTGAGGGAGTTTCGATCAGGTTGAAGACTTGGCAGGCTTGACCGAACCTTCTTTCGTCGCCTCGTTGGCCTGAGTAGCGGCCTGAAGGATGGGCAGCAAGATTTCGGCGGCATGCTCAATCATAACCGCATTGGGTTGGGTCTCTTCCATATCGAAGAACACAGTGACGTTTTCACCTACGTCACACCCTACGGGTGTTGACAGGCCATTACCTAACCACAAAGTATCGGACTCCTCGTGGTAGTCGATCTGCAGCTTTTCTATCATGGTCTCCCCCATCTCCGTAATGCCTTGCCATCCATAAAACGGTTAAAGAGTTTTCCGTCTTCAAGAATGACTCTTATCCATTTGTCCACTTCTGAAATGTAGCCGTAGTAACGTATTCTACCATCGGGTTGAGTTTCCGTGTGGTAAGGATTCGCTAACACCCTGATTACCCATTCGTCAGCTACCTCCGGGTGATTTAACTTTGCTCTTCGCTCGAAATAGTCGGTTGTTTCCAGTTCTTCCATCCCCTAAACCGCCCCTTCCTCCTTCAAACCCGCCAGCTCCTCCTCCGTCAACCCCCCAATGCTGCACAGGATTTCGCGGTTGTGCTGGCCCAGCAGCGGCGCGGTCTCCGGCTCAATGGTCTCGCAGTCCAGCAGGCGGAGCGGAGTGCGCAGGGAGCGGAATGTCCCGCCCGCCGTGTCGCCCGTCTCCACGAACATGTCCCGGGCCTCCAGCTGCGGGCAATTGGACAGGTCTTCCGTGTTCTGGGCCACCCCCATGGAGAAACCAAGTTCCGTAATCTTCCCGGCCACCTCCCACTTGGGGCGGCGCTGAGTCCACTCCTCCAGCGCGGGGATTACATGTTCGACGATGAAGTCGCCGTCGCCCGGGGCCAGGTAGTCAGGATTGTCCGCCAGGTCGTCCCTTCCCACCAGCCGCCACAGGTTGCTCCACCGCTCCTGCACCCGGGCCCCGGCCATAATCACGTAGCCGTCGCTGGCCCGAAGGGTCATTCCGGCGTTGGCCAGCCGGCTGTAGTCCCGGGTAAACAGCTCGCCGCTGGCCTCGTAGCCGTACATATTGCTCAGGGTATGCAGCACCATGCACTCGTACATCGCCATGTCCACGTGCTGCCCCTTACCCGTCTGCTCCCGGCTTCGCAAAGCCAGGACAACGCCCAGGGCTGACCAGACGCCGGGGATGGAGTCGCCGATGTTATCGCCCACACTTTGGGGCGGCCGACCCGGCTCGCCGGTCAGTTCCATCCATCCGGCCATGCCCTGGATGGCCAGGTTGTTGGCCGGCCAGTTGGAGTAGGGGCCGCGCAGGTCTTCGCTGTCGCCGTAACCGGTGATGCTGGCGTAAATAAGGCCGGGGTTCAGTTCCTTCAGGTGATCGTAGCCCAGCCCCAGCCGCCGGAAGGCCCCGGGCCCCCAGTTGTCCAGCAGCACGTCCGACACCTTGACCATCTCCTCGAAGGCCGCCTTGCACCGGGGATTGCGCAGGTCCAGGGTAACGCTCTTCTTGTTGCGGTTCAGGCCAATGTAGCGGGAGCTTATCCGCTGCCCGTCTTCCTTGGTAACGTAGGGGCCGCGCCCCCGTACCAGGTCGCCGGTGCGGGGGCGCTCAATCTTGATTACCTCAGCGCCCATATCGGCCAGGATTTGGGAGCAAAAGGGGCCCGCGACGATGTGGGTGGCGTCGAGGATGCGGATGCCGGAAAGGGGAAGGGGAATTGCAGTGATCCCGTCGGTTGTCTCCAACTGTGATACTCCTAGCTATACATGATTTTTGTTATAACTAGTGGCAGTTATTTTTCTTTATTACTTGGCATATTGATCCAGTACTTTTCGGCTTCCACATCGCATAGGTGGCCGCTAAATGTAATCTGCGGTTCCACGCTAATAGCTTTACTTAGGACAACGGCAAACACGGTAACTTGGCTGCCGAATGGTGAAGTAAACCTAATCGCAACCTCTCCCTGTTCTCCTGAAGAAAGGCGGAACAATCCTTCGACTTCCTCCCCAGGCTCAAGGAAAAGACTTCCGAGTTGGTCGCCTAACTTAATGGAAGTAGAACCATTGTACCTTACCTCGTTAATTTGGCCGGTAGCCTTTCCTTGATTCTTTGCTGAGAAGCCCCATTCTTTGCCTGTAGTGAATCCAGTGGGTGAAATAGTTATTAGTGCTTGACTATTTGCTCTGTTTATAGCCTTGCTTAATTCGTATGAAGCCCGATTAGCCCTCCGCGTATGCTCAGCATAGGCTATCATTCCGGCAAAGAATACAATGGATGCGATTAGCTGAGCGAATGTAATCCAAGTAGCATCGATTCCAGCCATGAGCTTTTCCTCCTTGTAAAATGTTCACAAGAGTTAGTTGCCGACCTAATCGCCAATTATCGTCCGTAGAAATATGAACGGGAACAAGTTGGCGTGTTTCGAGTAGCAGCCTGCGTCACCACGCACTGCGTCCGTATACATCAAAGTTGTTTAGACTCTTGGCAGACAGATAGAAGGGGCGGGTCCCCAAGAACCCGCCCCAGCAAAACCCCATCCTGTATATCCTGTCCATCCATGTTTGTTTACGTAGCGGTAACGTCCGAAGGCGTGGCCCCGAAGCGGGCCGCCTGCAGTTGTTCCGACGTGGCCGGCGGCGTCTCCGCCAGTTCGTCGGCCAGGCCTGCGGGGGGTTCAACATCCTTCAGAGCGGGGATAACCTCTTCGCCCATCAGGCGGATGGAGCGCATGATTTTCTCGTGCTCCAGGCCGCCGAACATCATCCAGTTGCTGACGTTGGTCACCCCCAGTTCCGCGGCACGGGAGAACTTGTCGATCACGGTGTCGGGGCTGCCGAAGTAGAGCCGCTCCATGAAGCCGTCGTCGTCCAGTTCGCCGTCGTAGGGGCCCACCTGCACCCGTCCGTCCACCACCTCCAGGCGGTTCAGGGCGCGGCCCGCCCTGTTTTGCCAGCGGGCGTAGGGCAGTTGCTTGCGGGCCTCGTCGTCAGTCTCCGCGACGTGGGTGATGGACTGCAGCCCCAGTTCCAGCCCGTGGTAGGACTTGCCCAGGTCCTTGCGGGCGTGGATGAGCGATGCGTAGTGAGTGCGCACACCGGCGCCGCCCAGCAGGCCGGTGGTCAGGGGCATCATGTCCCACTGCGCCGCCATCTTCATAGACTCGACGCTGGTGCCCGCAATCCAGAAGGGCGGGTGGGGCTTCTGCATGGGCTTGGGCCACACCGTGGTGGCGTTGGATATGTTGACGAACTCCCCGTCGTAGGTAAACGATTCGTCCTGGGTCCACGCCTTCACCAGCACTTCCATGCTTTCGTTGAACTTCTGGCGCGAGTCCTCCAGGGTTACGCCGAAGCGCGACATTTCGTGGGGCTGGTATCCCCGCCCGACACCGCAGATGAAGCGGCCGTCAATCAGGTTGTCCAGCACCGCCACCTCTTCCGCCAGCCGCAGCACGTCCCAGATGGGAACCACGATGATGCCCGTGGCGATCTGGAGTTTGCGGGTGCGCTGCCCGATATACAGTGCCTGCATCAGGGGAGCGGGCGAGTTGCCGTAGTTGGAGAAATGGTGTTCCGCGATCAGGCAGTACTCGAACCCCATTTCCTCCGAATACTGTATCTGTTCCACCCCTTCTTCAAAGAGGGTCTTCCAGTTGCGCAGGTTGGGGTTGGGCCATTCGTAAAAGAGGCCAAACTTCATGAAAGGATTCTCCTTATGCCGTTGCTGAATATCGCAGGGCAGTGTAACTATAGACGGTGTTGCCAGTCAACTTTAGATCGGGCGGAGGTAAGGGCGACCGCATTAGAGCCAGAAAGACCGGTCCTCCTGAATTTATCCCCGCCTGTTTCTCTGTGGTTAAAGGAAGTCTCCAAATGCGATTGCCGCCTTACCCTTAATTGACTACCCTTTTCCTCCTATGTTAGGCTTACGCTTAAGCAGAAGTTAACGGAACTTCCGCACTCTGGAAATTCTTATGGAGTGTTGCGACATGGAAGTAACCCCTCTGGCTATTGAAAAACTCAAGGAAGTACTGGATCAGGAGCAGGAAGTCAACAGTTCACTGCGGGTCATTGCCATGCCCTCCGGCGCGGGACTCCAGTACATGCTCACCATGGAAAAGGAAACCCAGCCCGACGACACCGTGCTCAGCATGGAAGGGCTTAGCTTCCTCCTGGACTCTGACAGCGCCCCCTTCCTGGAAGAAGCCACCATTGACTACGTGGAAGAGTTTGGCGGCCAGGTAGGCTTCGTGATTAACAATCCCATGTACGCCAGCGCCGGTGGTGGCTGCGGCGCCGGGTGCGGCTGCGGCGCCGGTGGCGGCGGTTGCGGATGCGGCGGCGGTGGCTGCGGCTGCGGCGGCCACTAGGCTCAGCACTTCCGATTAAACATCTGAACCACAG
>JAJEDS010000354.1 GCA_022821365.1 Dehalococcoidia bacterium
AAACTACTCAGCGCCAAGGAGCGGGCCAAGGCCGAAGCCCTGGCCCAAGTCCAGATCGCAGCCGACTAACCATCTCAGCCGACTAACCATGGTGACATTTTCGCTTTCCATTTAACGGGACAGAATCGCTGGACAACAACCCAATGGTTGTCAACAACTGGGGGTGCCACATGAGAGATCACGAGGATCATGCCGGCCACGACCATTCGGCCCACCAACACGGTGAGGGCGAGGCTCACGATCATGCGGCTCATGAACATGTGGAGGGCGAGGCTCACGACCATGCCGCCCATGAGCATGCCGAGGGCGGGGCGCACGATCATGCCGCTCATGAGCATGCCGAGGCCGAAGGCCACGATCATGTGGGCCACGACCACGCCGCGGTAGAAGTTCACGATCACGATGCCCACGCGGGCCATGACCACGACGCCCACGCCGGCCACGATCACGACGACCATGCTGGGCACGATCATTCCGGCCACGGGCACCATGACCATTCCCACGATTTCCGCAGCGCCAGCAAGAAGAGCTTGTGGCTGGCCCTGGTCCTGATTTCAACGTACATGATCGCCGAGGTGATTGGCGGCCTGGTTTCCGGGAGCCTGGCTTTGCTGGCCGACGCCGGTCACATGCTCACCGACGCGGCCGCCATCGTCATGGCCCTGGTGGCCATCTGGATTGGCCAGCGGGAAGCCTCCGTGGAGCGCACCTTCGGCTACCACCGCACCGAGATACTGGCGGCCCTGGCCAACACCTTCGCGCTGTGGCTCATCGCGGGGTGGATTCTGTTCGAGGCCTACCATCGCATTCGCTTCCCCGAAAATGAGGTCGTGGGCTTGCCGGTGCTGCTGGTGGGTATCGGCGGGTTTGCCGTCAACGTGGCGGCGGCGTGGATTCTGCACCGCTCCTCGGGCGAAAGCCTGAACGTGGAGGGCGCCTTCCAGCACGTGCTGGCAGACCTGCTGGGTTCCGTGGGCGTCATTCTCTCCGCCATACTGATCATGGTCTTCAACTGGCAGATTGCCGACCCCATCCTCAGCGTGGTCATTGCCCTGCTGATCGTGTACAACACCCGCAGGCTGATCGTCAGCATCATGAACGTGCTGCTGGAGGGGGCGCCGGAGCACATCGACGTCTATGCCCTGTGCAATGACCTGGAAGAATTTGAGGGGGTAACCCTGATCCACGACGTTCACGTCTGGACCATCACCCAGGGCAACGAGGCCTTTACCGCCCACATCCTGATGGACCCCAGCTACCCGGGCGACCTGGACGAAGTCGTAACCAAGATGAAGGACCTGCTGCACAACAAATACCGGATCGGGCACGTTACCATCCAGCTGGAACGGACCACTGTGGGCTGCACCGAGGACCACCACGTGGATCACCTCTACGCCCGCGCCCGCACTTGACGGCCCGCGCCGGTTGCCCCGAGGCAAAACAGAAACCCCGCTGCTTGTCTGGCAGCGGGGTTATTTTCGCAGATTACGGTCGGCCTAGTGGGTGTGGCCGGCGTGATCGTGGACGTGGTGTTCGTGCCCGTCACATTCGTGGGGGTCGTGGACGTGGCCCGGCTCGTCGCCGTGGTGCTCGTGGGTGTCGCACTCGTGAATGTCGTGGTCGTGAAGCTCGGCGTGGTGCTCGTGGGTGTCGCACTCGTGGATGTCGTGGACGTGGCCCGGCTCGTCGCCTTGATGTTCGTGGGTGTCGCACTCGTGGATATCGTGATGCTGCATTTGATACCTCCCCGTATCGGCTCCATAGTTGGATTGGTTGGGTCTGTCGCCTTGCCGTGACTCGCGGGCTCTTTGCAAAGCTATGTACTACTATTGAAACATTGCGGAAAATCAAAAGTCAAGGCCTGAAATCTCAATTAGGTCAAATTCTCTCATATAAATAGCAGTCGAGTATTGAGATTAAGTACTCTTCCAGGCCCCTGGCGCGCCAATAGCGCTTTATCGTCAGGCAGCGCTTTATAAAGGCATTCGGACGCGGCTACCCTGGTGGGAAAGGTCTTCCGACTCAGGGCCGTTGCATTTCAGTTCTGGGGATGCCCCATCGTTCCCTTGCAGGCGGTAACCTCGAACTCCGGCGAGTGGGGTTTCACCCTCGGTTGAGAAAGAGGCAGGGCTGAACGAATCCGTACGCGACCGCCCCGTGTTTTGATCTCTCTCTTATTTGCCAGCATGCCTGCTGGTAGCTACAATGTCCCAATGGTGAATGACCTTCATCACGTTGACGCGGTTCTTCGAATTCTTCCGGTATCCTCCTCACCGACATGTGCATTCCTTAAACGGCGGGGGCTGTAGCTCTTGAACTTCGACTGGTCAACCCGCATGGACTCACTGCGCGCCCAGTACCACTATGCCTGGATGGTGGTGGGCATGGGGACGGCGCTGCGGGTAACCGCCAATTTCGTAAGCCAGGCCTTCGCCGTACTGTTGGTGGTGCTGCAGCAGGACTTCGCCTGGGGCGTAACCGCCATCGTCGTGGCCCAGGTGCTGCGCAGCGTATGCAACGCCCTGCTGTCTCCCGTGGCCGGCTGGGTCGGCGACCGCTACGGGGCGCGCCGGACCCTGCTGGTGGCCGCCACGCTGTACGTCGGCGGCATGCTGCTCCTCAGCACCATGGACCAGTTGTGGCAGCTTTACCTCTACTACAGCATTCTGCTGGGTCTGGCCCAGGCCCTGTTCGCCGTCAACATTCCCACCACCGTGGCCGCCTGGTTCAAGCGGAAGCTGGGCGTGGCCGTGGGAATCCAGCAGTCCGTGGGCGGTATGGGCGCCTCCGTCACCGCCCCGGCCCTGGCCTACCTGGTCTCCCAGGCCGGGTGGCAGGTGGCCTTCTGGATAATCCCCGCGGTGGGCGGCGTCATAATCTTCTCCCTGCTGGCCTTCTTCCACAGCGAGCCGGCCGAGCGGGGCATGCGTCCCTACGGCGCCGACGAGAACGACCCCGACCCCGTTCCCGCAGACCGGGCCACCGCCAAGCTGCGCAGCAAAGTGTTCCTGCAGCACGCCCGCCGAACCAGGGCCTTCTGGAACCTGCCCTTCATCCACTTCCTGGGCTGCGTGGGCCACTCCATCGTCATCTGGCACGTGGTCTTCTTCGCCACCACCCAGGGGCTTTCCCTGGCCGCGGCGGCGTGGATTGTGTCCATCTACACCATGACCAGCGTTACCAGCCGCCTGTTCATCCCCATCCTGGCCGACCGGTGGGGGGCCAAGACGGCCATGGTGGTGCCCTATTTCCTGCAGGGAGTTTCGGTGCTGCTGCTGTTCTGGGCGCAGAGCCCTTGGCAGTTCTACCTGTTTGCCGCCGTCTTCGGAGTGGGATTTGGGGGTGAGATGTCCGCCTTCCTCATTGCCAACCGCCAGTACTACGGCATGGGACCGGTGCGGTCAATCTTCGGCTTCCAGCACCTGGGCGCGGGCCTGGGCATGGGCGCCGGCGGCCTGATTGGGGGGCTGATTTACGACTTCCGGCTGAACGAGGGCGCGACCGTGGAATTGTTCGGCCTCTTCACCCTGGGCGGCGGTTCCTACGACCTGGCCTGGGTGGTATCCATCGTCGCCAGCCTGGCCGGGGTGTTGTTCATCGCCCTGCTGGAACCCACCTCGCGGGTGCTGATCCCCGACTGGGAAGAGTCGCTGCCCCGGGAGGCGGAGGCGTCACCCGCCGCCACGTAGCCCCACACCAACCGTGGCCCTTATCTACGAACAGGCGCGAACAAGCGCGAATGTTAGCGGCCGCCTGACGGCGCAGGGGCGCACGGCCGTGCGCCCCTACCATTTCCCTGACCGGTCATTGTCGGAGTTCAACCCTCTACCAGCCCTGAGTCCTCTTCACCTTCCGCAGCCTGCGGTTCTGCTCCCTCCACCGTGTCCGGGAACGCCGCAAAGGGGGATACGTAGCCCTGGCCTGCGTCGGCGGCTACTGCGGCGCCCATGGCCGTGATGGCCACCTCTATCTGGTTGTCCTCCGGCTGGCGGGTGGTCAACCGCTGCATCCACAGGCCGGGGAGGGACATAGCCTTGGCGATGGGCCAGGTGGGGTGCATGCCGTAGAACCGGATGAACTCGTAGCTGATGGATGCCACCACTGGGATGAGCAGCACCCGGGAAATGACACGCCACTCCATGTCGGGCCGGCCCAGAAAGGCAAATACCACCACGGAAACGAGGACAACGGTAAGGAGGAAGGCCGTGCCGCACCGGGGATGGGGAGTGTCGAACCTGCGGACGTTTTCTACCGTCAGGGGGAGGCCCGCCTCGTGGGTGTGGACCGCCATGTGTTCCGCGCCGTGGTAGGCGAACACCCGTTGAATATCCTTCATCAACCCGATGCCGCCCACGTAGCCCACCAGGATAATCAGGCGGATGGCCCCCTCGATCAGGTTGCTGACCAGGTCCGACCCGATGAAGGGGTCCACCAGGCGCACGGCCAGCAGGGGCAAGATGAAGAAAATCCCCACGCCCAGGATCAGGGAAATGGACAGGGTGGCGGCCAGCACCCAGTTGGGAATCTCTTCCCGGTTGCCCTGCTCGTCGGTGGATGCCAGGGCGGCCGACCGGTTCAGGGCCTTTATTCCCAGGATGAGGGTCTCGAACAGGATGAGGACGCCCCGCAGGAAGGGAATGCGCCGGATGGGTCCAGTAAAGGCGGTGTTCAGCCGCTCGTGGTAGTGGAATATATGCCCGTCGGGACGGCGCACCGCCAGGCTGTAGTATTCGCGTCCGCGAATCATTACGCCTTCGATGACTGCCTGCCCGCCATAAGTGGTTCTTGGTTGTTCCGCCAATGCCCGTTACCTTTCGACGCCCGTGGGGAGACGCTGGCCCATGCCACCATATCCTAGCAGGTTGATCCTGGCAAGCCGAGGGTGATCACAAAAAACAAATCGAGGGTTAAATGAATATCCCTCGATTCTGTCGATGAAATTCGGTTGGTTGGTGCAGATTACTGCAAATTGTACCGTCTCCGCAACCGTTCAATGCGCCCCTGGGTATCCACGATACGCTGCTCGCCCGTGTAAAAGGGATGGCACTTGCTGCAGACTTCCACGCGCAGGGTGGGCTTGGTGGCCCCGGTCTGGAACACGTTGCCGCAGGAACAGGTAACCGTGGAATTGAAGAACTCGGGATGTATCTCTGGCTTCATTAGATGAATATCCTTGCGCCTGCCCCCATCGGTGAGGCAACAGGCGCGGGTACGATCAGTTTCAGAGTTTCGGTTAGCTGGCCATGGCCATGGATTCGGCGGCAACTTCCACCGGGTAAACGCTGACCTGGCGGCGGCCCTTGGAGGCCCACTCGAAGGTAACCTTGCCGTCCACCTTGGCATAAATGGTGTAGTCTCGACCCAGGCCCACGTTGTTTCCCGGCTTGATGCGGGTTCCCCGCTGCCTGACGATGATGGAGCCGGAAGTAACCTGCTGGCCGCCGTATCGCTTCACGCCCAGTCGCTTGCCGTTACTGTCCCGACCGTTGTTGCTGCTTCCGCCCGCCTTCTTGTGAGCCATTAGGGGTCAGCCTCCTGTCTGGATGTCCTGGATAACCAGGCGCGTGTAGTTCTGCCGGTGGCCGCGCTTGCGCCGGTAGCGAGTCTTGGCCTTGTACTTGAAGACCATCAGCTTCCGGTCCTTGTAGTGCGACTGCACCTGGGCAACCACCTTGGCTCCGGCCACGTGGGGCGACCCGAAACTGACCTCTCCGCCGTCGGATACGGCCAGCACCTCGTCGAATTCCGCCGAATCACCCACCTGCAGGGGCAGAAGTTCCACATCGAGGACATCTCCCGGCTTCACCCGGTACTGCTTGCCCCCGGTCTTGAAAATTGCGTAATCCATATTGCTATAAAACCTCGGACGTTCATTCTATGGCAGTCAATTTTGGGTGTCAAGGCATTTGCAAGGCAGCGCCGGGCGATCGCACTTGAAGACTCTTCTTAACCACGGAGGCGCAGAGCACCCGGAGGAGCGCAGAGATTCTCCGTGCAGCTCCGTGTTCTCTGTGCCCCTGTGGTGAGAAATGCGTTGGATAGAGGTGTTTGAACCGGACGATCTAATCGAAGTGCGATTGCCCTGAAGGCGGGGCAGCGTTCCAATTCAGGTGATTTTACCTTGGGCCCAGGGCGGACACACAGGTCTGCCCCTGTCAATATCGCGTTCGGACCATCTCAACCGAAACGCTGCCCGCCGCCAACTGGCCCTGCCATTCTCCCGGTCAATGTGGTATCCTAAACAGCCAGCGATTCCCGCAATCGTTACGGTGTAGTTCGTACCTATTACACTTTAATCCTGTTAATGAACAGAAAGGCAGAAAGTTTAGAAAATGGAAGCCGCCCAGATTCTCCAACCGGAAAGCAACCCCAGTATTCCCGACTTTGGCCCCGGCGATACCGTCCGCGTCAACTTCCGCATCCGCGAGGGCGAGCGGGAGCGCATCCAGGCCTTCCAGGGCGTGGTCATTCGCCGCCAGAACGGCACCGGCCCCTCGGCCAACTTCACCGTGCGCCGCATAGCCGGCGGCGGCATTGGCGTCGAGCGTATCTTCCCGTTGTACTCTCCCCTGATTGACTCCCTGGAAGTTACCCGCCGGGGATCAGTGCGCCGGGCCAAGCTTTACTACCTCCGCGGACTGCAGGGCCGCGCCGCCCGCATCAAGGAAAAGACGGTGCCCCGCCGTCCCCGGGGTGAAGCCGCAGCGCAGTAGCGGGTAGTTTATTCAGAGACAGAGTCGGCGGATTTCACATCCGCCGTTTCTCTCTATTTGCCCTTAGCCTGGTTGGCGCTGGCAAGTCTCACTGTGAGGAACGCGGCAGCAAGGGTGGTGGGGCCGCACGGCAGCCGGGCCCTCTGAAAATAAGCGGTAGCCAGATTACCGAATCCTTCCCTGCCGGTCGGCGCCTATGACCAGATTTGCAGAAGTAGCGGTGGACGCCCCGGCCGGCCATTCCCGTACCTTTTCTTACAGCATCCCCCAGCGTTTCCGCGTACAGCCCGGCCAGTTGGTCTGGGTGCCCTTCGGTCGCCGCATTCTCCAGGGCGTGGTTATGGAACTGGCCGCCGCCCCGCAGGTGGACGCCACCCGCGATATTCTCCAGCCCGTGGAGCCGGGTCCCCTGCTGGACGACCGTGCCCTCACCCTGGCCCGCTGGGTCAGCCGCTACTACTTCTCCTCCCTGTTCGATGCCCTGGCTCTCTTCCTTCCCCCCGGGTTCAAGGGGCGGGTCCGGTCCCGGATTCTCCCCCTTCCGGTTGACGACGCGGACAGGAAGGACCTGAAACCCGCATCCCAGGAAGCCCTGGCCGCCCTGGCCCAGCAGGGCCGGATGAGCGAGGCCGACTTCGCGAAGCTGCTGGGCCGGCCCGGGATACGCGAAGTCAACCGCCTGGTGGACGGTGGGATCGTCCACCGGCGCACGGACCTGCCCCGCCCGCGCTCCTTCCGCTACGACTCACGCCTGTTTCCCACCGGCGGTCCCGATGCCTTGGGCAACTGGGCCCAACCGGGTATTACCGTTTCTTCCAGGCAGGAAAGGCTGCTCCAGGCGGTACGCGAACAAGGGGACGGCTACTCCACCACCCAGGCCAACCGGGAGTTTGGCGCGGGTGTGGGAGACGCCCTGGTGGAAAAGGGTCTCCTGGCCCTGGAGTGGGTTCGCCAGGAAAGCCGGGTGGTCGAGGCCCCACAGTTGGCGAGCCCGGACGTGGCCGTGGCGGGCGGGCAGGAAAGCCCATTGCAACTCACTTCCGCCCAGGCCGATGCCCTGGAACCCATCGTGGCTGCGCTGGAAAACCCGGCGCAGCAGCCTCGCGCCTTTCTGCTGCACGGCGTTACCGGCAGCGGCAAGACCGAAGTGTACCTGCGGGCCATCGCAAATGCGGTAACCCGCGGCCGCAAGGCCATGTTCCTGGTGCCGGAGATTGCCCTGACTCCCCAGACGGTCCAGCGGGTCAACGACCGTTTCCCCGGTCGGGTGGCGGTAACCCACAGCGGCCTGACCGACCGGCAACGGTTCGACCAGTGGTGGCAGATTCGGGACGGCGACTACGACGTGGTCATCGGCCCCCGTTCCGCCCTGTTCTCGTCCCTGCCCAACATCGGGCTGATTGTTATCGACGAAGAGCACGAATGGACCTACAAACAGGCGGACGCCCATCCCTTCTACCACGCCCGCACCGCCGCGCTGGAACTGGCCCGTATGACCGGCGCAGTGGTGGTTATGGGCAGCGCCACCCCCGACGTGGAGACCTACTACCTGGCCAGGCAGGGCCGCTACCGCCTGCTGGAACTGCCCCACCGCATTCCCTACGAAAACCGGCCCGACCAGGGGCCGGACAGTCCTGCCGCAGGTTTCGGCAACGGGGCTGCCAACGATGATTCAGGCGACAAAGCCGGGCCAATGGCCACTGTTGAAATTGCCGATATGCGCCAGGAACTGCGCCAGGGCAACCGGAGCATTTTCAGCCGGGCACTGGCCCAGGGGCTGTCCGATTGTATCGAAAGCGGAAGGCAGGCAATCCTGTTTCTCAACCAGCGCGGCAGCGCCCCCATCGTCCAGTGCCGGGACTGCGGCTACGTGGTAACCTGCAGTGCCTGCTCCACCACACTTACCTACCACTCCTCCGAGTCCCGCCTGCGCTGCCACCGGTGCAACCGGCGCAGCCGCCCGCCCGGCATCTGCCGCCGGTGCCAGGGCCGCCATATCCGGCAACTGGGCATCGGCACCCAGCGGGTGCTGGATGAAGTGAAGAACCTGTTCCCCAACGTTTCCGCGGAACGGTGGGACTCTGACGCCGCCCGCTCGGGCCTGGACGCCGACGAAACGATGCGCCGACTGGCCTCCGGCGAAATCCAGGTGCTGGTGGGCACCCAGGTGGTGGCCAAGGGCCTCGACCTGCCCAACGTAACCCTGGTGGGCGTGGTGCTGGCCGACGTGGGCATCTACCGTCCCGACTTTCGGGCCGGCGAGCGGGCCTTCGGCCTGCTGTGCCAGGTGGCGGGGCGGGCCGGCCGGGGGCCGGATGGGGGCCGCGTTATCATCCAGACCTACAACCCCGACCACTACGCCGTGGCCGCCGCCGCCGACCAGGACTACCACGCCCTGTTCCAGACGGAGATCATCGCCCGCAACCGCCAGGGCAACCCGCCATTCAACCGCCTGGTGCGCCTGCTCTACCAGGACACCAACCCCACCACCTGCCAGCGCCAGGCCATCACCGCCGCCCGCCTGATGCGGGAGCGCATTACTTCCCAGGGCCTGACCGACGTCAGCATTATCGGACCCGCCCCGGGCATACCACCACGGATTCGCGGCCGCTACCGCTGGAACCTGCTGCTGCGGGGCCGCAACCTGCACCGCTTCCTGGAGGGCCTGGACCTGCCCACCCGGGACGTAACGATAGACGTGGACCCGGTGGACTTGCTGTAGCGCGCGTCGGGGCCATTGCCCCAGATATGCCGCCGTCCTGAGCATCGCTATCCTTGGTATAGACCGGCGAGGGCAGTGGTGGTTAAACTGGTCCCAGCGCCGTTTTCGGTGAATCTGAATCCATGGCAGGCTTCCTACATGTCTATCGCCAATGCCAATCGTCACGCAGACCTCAGCCGCCGCCTGATGTCCCAGGCCAACTATGAACTCCATACCCTGGGCGACCGGGTGCAAGCCTCCGAAAAGGCTTCCGTCGCGGTGGCCCATGCCGTAAAAGCCATCGGGGAAGACCGGAACTGGCGACACGGCTCTCACAACCTGCGACGGGACATAGCGGGTCTTCTTGCCGAGGAATACGGTCAATCCCAGGTGGTATATTTACAAGCCATCGCCGACCAGTTGCACGGCAACTGTTTCGAGGACCGCTTAAGTGATTCCCTAGTGGAGCAACTTTTGGCCGAAGTTACGCGCCTGATACCGATGGTTTGGGATATAAGAGATGCCGGGCCCAATCCAACCTATATACCTTCTCCCGCTGGGCAGCGCATAATCAACCGCCTGCTGGTACCAGAAGATGTAGCCCGGGCCGATGAAAGCATAGACTTTCCGCCGCCTATGCCGCCGTTTAACCCGCCTGCGGGCTGAATGGGCGCTACCCAGGCCCTGGCGCTTTAAGTTTCGGCAGCAGGCCATGCCCTCCTGACGTTCCGCTCTTGTTTTGCGCTTTTCCTTTGCCTTGCCGTATAATTAACGGCTGAAATCGGCGCCTCCGGTAGCGCCCCGCGTCCCTTTAACGAGTTCCGGGAGGTATCCCACCTTGGCCCGTTTGACCATGCGGCATGTTCCCGACCCCATCCTGCGCCAGCAGACGCGGCGCATCACCCAGATTCCGGCCAACTTTAAGCAGTACACCGACGACATGGTGGAAACCATGCACGCCGAGCACGGCGTGGGCCTGGCCGCCAACCAGGTGGGCGGCCTGCAGAAGGTGGCCGTAATCCAGTTGCCCGAGTGGAACGAACCTCTGGTGCTGATTAATCCCGAAATCATACGGCGGGAAGGAGAGCGGGAGGTCGAAGAGGGCTGCCTCAGCATTCCCGGCTACCGGGGCACCGTCAAGCGCTCCCAGCGGGTCCGGGTCCGGGCCCTTGACCTGAACGGCAAGGTTGTCCGCATCAAGGCCGATGGGCTGCTGGCCCAGGCCCTGGAGCATGAGACCGACCACCTCAATGGTGTCCTCTACATTGACCACCTGGTCTCCCGGGACGCCTTCTGGAAAATTACCTACGAATCCGACCCGCCCGAACCCGAGGACGACGAGGCGACCGCTGACGCCGAAAACACCGGGGAAGCGGAAGACAAGGCGGAATAGCTGGCCTGCCAAGGCAGCGCGTCAGCATGCTCCCGTGCGGGAGCGGGGATGGCCGCCAGCAACCCCGCCCCGCAGGCACAATCCGGTGAAGCCAGCCTTCACCCCACAGGAATTACCGGCCATTCTTACTGAAATCGCCCAATTCTTCTCCTCCCGCTTCCCCCATCGGTACGGGGGCGCTAGTTACGAAGGCGCTTTTCTGGTGGGCGGGTTCCTCCGCGACTCCCTGCTCCGCGGCGAAATTGCCGACTTCACCGACTCCTCCGGTCCCCACGATATGGATATTTCCGTGCCCCCCGACGTCAGGTCAGTGGAAGAACTGGGCCACGAACTGGCCCGCCACCTGGGCGGCGTCTGCCAGCCCCACAACCTGGCACGGGGCGTGTACCAGGTTATCGTTAAGCCTCCTGGCCCCGATCCGGCGCCGCTGGTGATAGACCTGGTGCGCTACGGGTTCAACATCCAGGAAGACATGGAACGGCGCGACTTTACCGTCAACGCCATGGCCCTTTCCCTGGATCATCCCTGCCTGCTTGAGTCCGACCCCGACGAGTGGCCCATACCCGCCGGCCTGTGGGCCGGCGACCTGGTGGACCCCTTCGGGGGCCGGGCGGACGTGGCCCAGAAGCGGATCAGGGTGGTGGACGACCAAGTGTTCCGGTACGACCCGGGCCGTCTCCTGCGTGGCCCCCGCCTGGCGGGAAGGCTCAAGTTCATGCTGGAACCGGAGACTGCCCGCCTTATCCGCCGGGAAGCGCCCCGGCTGGAAAACGTGGCCCCGGAACGGGTACGCAACGAATTTATGGCCATCCTGGCCCAGGACGGCGCCAGGGCGCAGCTGGAAGTCCTGGACCGCCTGGACCTGCTCTGTCGCATCATCCCCGAACTGGAACTTACCAGGGGGGTGGACCAGCCCAGCGCCCATTACTGGGACGTGTGGGACCACAACCTGCATACCGTTGAGTATGCCGAACTCATCACCCGCGGCCACCAGAACTCGGCCATCTACTCCCTGGCCCCCTGGAACGCCGAGGTGGAAGCCTACTTTGCCGAGGAGGTGGGCGACGGGTTCTCCCGCCGCACCGTCCTCAAGCTGGCCGGCCTGCTCCACGACATCGCCAAGCCCCAGACCAAGGCCCCCGACAAGACGGGCCGCATCCGTTTCCTGGGCCACTCGGTACTGGGCGCGGAAATGGTGACGGAGCGGCTGACGCAGCTGAGGTTCAGCGCCCGGATAGTCGGGATGGTGGCCCGGATGGTGGAACACCACCTGCGGCCCTCCCAGCTTCGCCACGGCGACGAGGACCCCACGCCCCGGGCTGCACACCGCTACTACCGGGACGTGGGCGACGTGGCCGTGGATACCATCTACCTGGCCATGGCCGACTACCTGGCGGCCAAGGGACCGGAGGTCGTCGCCGACCGCTGGGCCAATCATGCTAGAATGTTAGGCAATTTGCTGCAGGCCGGGCGGGAAAAGGCCCCGGCCAGGGGCCCCCGGCGGCTGCTGACGGGCCACGACCTGATGCAGCATTTCGACCTGCCGCCAGGCCCCCACATAGGTCGGCTCCTGGCGCAGATTGACGAGGCCCGGGCCGCCGGTGAAATCGCCACCCGCGAGGAAGCCCTGGACCTGGCGGCAACCCTGGAGAAGAAATAATTCACGAAGGACACGAAGAACCACGAAGCATAACTATGTGAAACCTCTTCGTGAACCTTCGTGTCCTTCGTGGATAAAATTATTGAAGGAGAATCAATGCGCAGGCGCAGCGTCCAGCTTTCCATCCTGATAGTCATCATAGTGGCGGTCTCCGTAGCCGCCCTGGGCTTCAGGGACATAAACATTAACGCCCCCGGGTTTCCGGCCCTGGTCCGCGGCGGCGATGGTCCCCTGGGCCTGAAACTGGGCCTGGACTTGAGCGGCGGCGGCCACCTGGTCTACCAGGCGGATACGGGTACCCGTATCGAGGTTAGCTTTGTAGACCCGGCCCGCGGCGTGGTGATTGACCGGGCCCTGGAAAGCCTGGGCGTAACCGAGTACGAGCTGCGCCCGCTGGATGACCGCACCTACATCGTCACCACCGACCTGCTGGAGGATACCGTCAAGGCGGGCCTGGAGGAGGCCATAATCTTCTCCCGGATCGAATTCAGTTTCGACCCGGAACTCGAACTGCCTGAAGATCCCACCGTTACCGACGTGGTTCAGGACCAGGAACTGGCCGACTACCAGGTGGAGGAGACGGGGGTGGACAACTTCTTCCGCGTCACCACCACCTCTGTTCTGGACGAGGGGCAGCAGGGGGAACTGCAGGATGCCCTGGAGGAAGAAATAGGCGAACTGGCCGACTTCACCACGGAAACCGTGGGAACGTTCTCCTTCACCCTCAGCGAAATCCAGCCGCCCACGCCGGACCAGATGGAGGGCGTACTGGACCGGATCAACCGCCGGGTCAACCTCTTCGGCACGGAAGAGCCCATCATCCAGCTTTTCGGCGAAGACCGGGTTATCGTCCAGCTGCCCGGGGCCAGCGGCTCCATCTCCGAGGTGCAGTTCGCCGAACCCACCAACTCGACTGCCGTGGAAGGCGTGGTGGCCGGGCAGGGCTACGAGGACTTCACCGTCAATGCCCAGTCGGATACCGAGTACGAGATACGCACTATATCCCTCAACGTGAACCAGCAGAGCGCCCTGCGCGGCGCCCTGTCATCCAGCGTGGGCGAGGTGTCCTCCTTCACCACCACCGGCGGCATTGAAACGGCCAAGGCCCTTATCGGCCAGACTGCCCAGCTGGTATTCAAGGAGCGCACCTGCTCTGACCTTACCTGCTTCGAATTCAACGACGACGAGATCGGCCTGACCGGCGACGACCTGGAGAGCGCCTTCGCCTCCACCGACCCCAACACCGGGGAATGGGAGGTCAACATTGCCTTCGGCGACCGGGGCACCGGCCTTTTCTCTGATCTGACCCAGCGCATTGTGGGGATTGACACCAAGCGCATCGCCGTCTTCCTGGACGACGAACTGCTCATCGCCCCCGTTTCCCTGGCCTGGATACGGGACGGCCGCAGTTCCATCACCGGCAACTTCTCCCGCGAGGAGGCCCGCACCCTGGCCATCCAGCTGGAGGCCGGCAGCCTGCCCGTCCCCCTGGAACTTATCCAGGAAAGCGACGTGGACGCCCTGCTGGGCAGCGAGTCCCTGAAGAAGAGCCTGCAGGCCGGCCTTATCGGCCTGGGGCTGGTCCTTATCTTTATGGTCATCTACTACCGGATGGCCGGCGTGGTGGCCGCCCTGGCCCTGGTCTTCTATACCATCGTGGTGCTGGCGGTGTTCAAGCTGGTGCCCGTAACCCTGGGCCTGTCGGGCATCGGCGCCTTCATCCTGTCCATCGGTCTGGCGGTGGACGCCAACATCCTGATTTTCGAGCGGATGAAGGAGGAGATACGCATTGGCCGCACCCTGGCCTCCTCCATGGAGGTGGGGTTCAGCCGGGCCTGGCCTGCCATCCGCGACGGCAACTTCTCCACCATCATCACCTGTCTGGTCCTGCTGTGGCTGGGCAGCCGCACCGCCGACGACCTGGTAACGGGCTTTGCCTTCACCCTGTTCATCGGGGTGGTGGTCAGCATGTTCACCGCCATCGTGGTCAGCCGCAACCTGCTGCAGTTGATGGCGTGGATTGGCCTGGGCCGTCAGCTTATGCTGTTCAGTCCCGAAGGTTCGCCCCGCACGGGTTCCGGCGCCCGGGCCGGCGCCGCCGGTCAAGCCCGCAACGTCTGACAATCCATCCACGAGTGGACACGAATATTCACCAATTGAATAGGCCTGTATTACATTCGTGCTTATTCGTGTCCATTCGTGAATTAACAATTCGTTCCCAGGGAGGAACCATTAAATGTATGACATCGTAGCCAAGCGGGGCTGGTACTTCATCTTTTCGGCCCTGCTTCTGATTCCCGGGATAATCTCCCTGGCCATGCCCCCCGACGGGTGGGTAACCGGCGGTTCCGGACTGCGCCCCGGTATCGACTTCACCAGCGGTTCGGTGATGGACATTACCTTCGAGCGCTCCGTGGGCCAGGACGAGGTGCAGCAGCGCATGGATGCCCTGGGCCACCCCGAGGCCCTGATCCAGCGCACCGGCAGCCGCACTCTGCTGGTGCGTACCAAGGTGCTGGGCGATGACGCCAGCGCCGGCCGGTCGGAACGGCAGGTAATCGAGGACGACCTGACGCAGAACGTGGCGCCGGTGGTGGCGGTAAACTTCGACTCCACGTCGCCCATCGTGGCCCAGGAAACGGTGCGCAACGCCATCATCGCCCTGGCCGCGGCATCGGTGTTCATCCTGCTCTACATCTGGTACGCCTTCCGGCGGGTGCCCCGGGCCTACCGCTATGGCATCAGCGCCATCCTTACCCTCATTCACGACACCCTGCTGGTGCTGGGCGTTTTCTCCATCCTGGGGCGGGTGCTGAACATGGAGGTCAACTCCATGTTCATAGTGGGCATCCTCACCGTGGCCGGTTACAGCGTCAACGACACCATCGTCATCTTCGACCGCATCCGCGAGAACGTCATCCGCTACCCCGACCGTGCCCTGGATTCGGTGGTCAACCTCAGCATCGTGGAAACGGTGGGCCGGTCCATCAACACCAGCTTCACCACCTTCACCGTGCTGCTGGCCATGCTGCTCATCGGCGGCTCCAGCATCCGGGAGTTGCTGCTGGTGGTGGCCATCGGCGTAATCGTTGGTACCTACAGTTCCATATTCATCGCCAGCCAGTTCGTGGTCATCTGGGAACGGGGCGAATTCGGCCGCATCATTGGCCGGGGCCGCCTCACCGGCGCCACGGCCGCCACGGGCCTGCTGTCCATGCTGGGGTTGCTGGGGCGGTAGGCTGTTGCACTTGCTCGACTGCTGCCAGCCCCTCTCTTTGCAGGAGAGGGGCTTTTGCATTGGGTTCCGAGATATTCCGTGTTACACAGTTATGCGTGTAGAATCAGTAATACTCTATCTGATCTGAGGCCCTATGCTGGAAACGGAACGAGTTGGCTACCTGTTCGCAGATGCCCGGGAGATGTACGAGGATGCCATGGAAATGCTGGACCAACGCCGCCTCCGCAACGCGGCAGACAAGGCGTGGCTCGCGACAAAGCGGGCCACGGACGCCTTGATACTGGCGAGAACTGGAGAGGAACCCCGTACGTCGGGCCAGACCATGAGAATGATTCGACAGCTAAGGAGGCAAGACCCGGCTTTGGAGACATTGCGCCGGAAGTACGGCTATCGCCAGTCCTTCCTCCACGGCGCCTGTTTCTACGACGGCATCCTGGAGCCGGAGGACGACATTATCGCCGACGTGCGGGAGACCCTGGACTATATTCAGGAAGCCGAGGCCATGGCTCAAGTATAACGGCTGAAACCCACTTGCCCTCCGCACGCAAACCCCGAAAAGAGGCCCCCCTTGCCATACGCCAACATCATCCTTGAAACTACCGACCGGGTTGCCACCATCCGCCTCAACCGCCCCGACGCCCTTAACGCCCTGAACCTGGAACTGCTGGCGGAATTCTCAGACGCGGTGAAGGCGGTGGAGGAGGACGAATCCGTCAAGGCCCTGGTCGTCCGGGGCGAAGGGCGGGCCTTCTGCGCCGGGGCCGATCTGCTCTTCTTCGACACCGTATTCGATGAAATTTCCCTGCTGCCACCCTACGTGAAGCTGCTTAATGAGTGCTTCTTCCAGCTGGAGGGCCTGCCCATACCCACCATCGCCGTCGTACACGGGTTTGCCCTGGCCGGGGGACTGGAACTGGTCCTGGCCTGCGATATGACCCTGGCCGCCGAGGATGCCCGCCTGGGCGACCAGCACGCCAACTTCGGGCTGATGCCCGGCGGCGGCTCCACCCAGCGCCTGCCCCGGCGCGTAGGAATGCAGCGGGCAATGGAGTTGCTGACCACCGGACGGTGGCTCTCCGGCAGCGAGGCGGTGGAATGGGGCCTGGCGCTGCGGGCCGCGCCCCCGGACTCCCTGGATGCGGAACTGGAGACGCTGCTGGCGCAACTGCGGGACAAGAGCCGTACCGGGCTGGCCTGGACCAAGTCCATTGCCCGCCAGGGACAGGACCTGCCCCTGCGGGCCGGAATCGACCGGGAAGGAATGGCCTTCGTGCAGTATTTCGCCACCTCTCCCCATCCCCGGGAAGGGATTCAGGCCTTTAAGGAGCGGAGGAAACCGGAGTTTTGAGCCGGAAACGATAAAAGAATGTTACCAATCTGTTAAATAAAGATAGTCTGTGAAATTCTGCACTTGACACTAAAATAAAATTGGGTAGAATAGGAAGAACCTTACAGGTCACATGAGGAGGAATCCATGGAAGGCAAAGTCCAGATTGAGATCACCTATTGCGTACCTTGACAGCACCACGCTACCGCCACGTGGATGGCGAACGAATTCTTCCGCACCTACGGTTCCGATGCTGCGATAACCATTTCTCCGCGCGGCCAGGGCATCATGGAAGTCTTTGTTGATGGCGAGAAGATCTTCGACAAGAAGGCCGAAGGCAATGTCTACCCCGACCTGGCTCGGGTCCGCAAGATGAAGGAAGTAATCACCGAGCGGATCAGCAACCTGGAGCCTGTTCCCGCCGATAACTAGCTTTTATTGCGCCGGTCAGCCCACAGGCAACCGGCTTAACGGTAAGACAAAAACCACCCCGCTACCATGTAGCGGGGTGTAGTTTTTGCCTGGAACTGTGCTGACCGCCAAACCGGGTCATTTCCCCAACAGCGTTTTCACGTGGCTTGGGGCCACAACTCCCCTTGGGGCGCGGTCTTCCTGGCGGCGCGGGGTTTGGCCGCGGGTGCGGGGAACAAACGATCCCGGACCCGATCCCAAACCTCGTCCCTTATCTCGTCCACGGCCTGCATCGCATTAACCTGAACCCACCTGTCCGGTTCCGCCTCCGCCTGGGCCAGGAACCCCTGCCGCGCCTTGTGGTGGAACGCCAGGTCCAGGTCCTCGAACCGGGTACCCTCCCTGGTCCTTTCCAGGGCCACCAATTCCCCTGCAGTGCCCTCGGTAAAGGCGGTCTGGAAGGACATCGCCCGCTGTATTCCCACCTCGGGGGCTAGGTCCAGCAGGAATACCAGGTCCGGCGCAACGCTTCGGGTGGCGAAATGGTTCAGGGAATGGATAGTGTCCAAATCCAGTCCCCGGCCGTAGCCCTGGTAGGCCACGGTGGAGCCGTAGAAGCGGTCGGCAACGACAATCCGCCCGTCTTCCAGGGCGGGGAGTATGTGGGACGTTACCAGTTCGACGCGGGCCGCCTCGAACAACAGCAGTTCCGCCTCCCGGGACAGGGGGCGGTCGCTCTTCAGGTAGTCCCGCAGGTATTCTCCCAGTTCGGTGCCGCCCGGTTCCCGCACCAGCAGGCAGGGGACTTCCAGTTCGGCCAGCCGGTCCGCCAGCACCTGGGACTGGGTGGTCTTCCCTGCCCCCTCGCCACCCTCAAATGCTATGAAAAGTCCGGCCACCGTTATCCCCTTCTCCACGGGTATCTACACAAACAACAAAACCGGTCTTCACAAAGAGACGCAGAGACACGGAGAGCCTCCGCTTTTCTCCGTGTCTCTGCGTCTCTTTGTGAAAAAGCTGGTTTCAGGGGGAGCCGTTCCAAACATTCGTGTCTATTCGTAGATTACCCCTACGCCCGGTAAATCAGCACCGACCGTTCCGGTTCCCGGCCCCGGCTGGTGGACGCCAGGCTGAACCGCTCGGCCAGCAGGTGCTGCAGCCGGCGCACGTAGGCCCGCTGCGGGTTTAGCTGGACGCTGAACTCGCCGCCCAGCACCCGCTGCGCCGCCTCTTCCGCCTCCATCAGCGCCTGGTCCAGGGTTTCCTTGGACGACCCGTCCTCCCGGGAGCGGCCGCTGCCCCGCAGCGGCACGCCCTGCTCCTTGGCCAGCATCCGCAGGAAGTCGTTAATCTGGGGCAGGGTATTCTTCCGCAGCACGTACACCGGCGTACCCGTGGATTCGGCCGACCGCACCAGTTGCGCGCCCCGCCGGTAGTGGGTCTTGGTGGTCAGCACCAGGGACGCCCGGCGCAGTTCGTTGACAATGCCCACGTTCAGGCCAACCTCGGCCTGGGCCGTGTCCAGCTTGTCCCGGCTGACGCCGAACAGGAAGACCTGGGCTTCCAGGGTGCGGGCGCCGTTCTCTCCCTCGTTTCCTCCTGTAGAGGCCGGGGCGCCTTCCGCCCCCTCGCCGTAGCCGCCCTGGCGAGTTGCGTCGTCCTGGAAGGCCGGCTGGAACTGGGCCTGGACAGTGGGTAGCGGCCCCATTGGCCGGTCCTGTCCGCGGCCCTGCCGGCGGCCCGACCGGCGGCCGCCGTAGCCCTGGTCCTGGTACCCGCCGCCGAAATCCTGCGCCCAGGGAGCCGGCGGGTTGGAGTTGGGACGGGGGTCGCCCTGCTGTTCCATTACTTCGCCGTCGGTATCCAGGCTGCGGATTACCGGGGTGATGGGGTAGCCCCTTAACCACTGGTCCACCACCTGGGCCACGCCGTCGTGGACGGCCACCTGCTCCCAGCTTTGTATCTCCACCACCACGTCGAAAGTGGGCGGGGCCTTGCGCTCCAGCACCGTCTTCTGGGTGCCCCGGTAGCGGGCTTCCTGGTCGCCCAGGGTTACCGACTGGATGCCGCCCACCAGGTCGCAGAGGGTGGGATTCAGGATCAGGTTGTCCAGGGTGTTGCCGTGGGCGGTGGCGATGAGCTGGACGCCCCGCTCGGCGATGGTGCGGGCGGCGGCGGCCTCCTCCTCGGTGCCCATTTCGTCGATGATGATTACCTGGGGCATGTGGTTTTCCACCGCCTCAATCATCACGCCGTGCTGGCGGGTGGGAGTGGCCACCTGCATCCGGCGGGCGTGGCCGATGGCCGGGTGGGGCACGTCGCCGTCCCCGGCAATTTCGTTGGACGTATCGACAATCACCACCCGCTTGCGGGCGTTGTCGGCCAGCACCCGGGCCACCTCGCGCAGCATCGTGGTCTTGCCCACGCCGGGCCGCCCCAGCAGCAGGATGTTCTTGTTGGCGAAGGCCAGGTCTTCGATGACCTTGATGGTGCCGAACACCGCCCGGCCGGCGCGGCAGGTTATGCCCACCACCTGGCCCTTGCGGTTGCGGATGGCGGAGATGCGGTGCAGGGTGCGCTCCATACCGGCCCGGTTATCGTCTCCGAAGTCGCCAATCTGCTTCACCAGGTAGTCCAGGTCGTCCCGGGTAACCTCCCGGTCGTCCAGGATAACGTCTCCCGACGGGAAGCGGGCTTCGGGCAGGCGGCCCAGGTCCAGCACCACCTCCAACAGGTCGGACAGGTTCTCCTCCTGCACCAGGTTGCTCCTCACCCTGGGGGGCAGAACCTCCAGCAACCGCTCCATTTCTTCCTGTACCAGCTCTTGCGCTGCTACCAATTCACGCCTCCACCGGCGCCATTCCGTACCGCAGGGCCGGAACGGCCACCATTTTCACCATCATCGTATATTCGCCCAAATGCTTCCCACCCCGGCCGGTGAGCCTGTCCCGCACGGGGGACTGGTGATCCGGGACCAGCCACCGCAGGCCGGGATAGCGGCGGGAAGCGAAGTCCACCATCCGGAACAGAAGGTCGGGATGGTCCGGGTGGGCCATCACTTCCGCTCCCACCGACTTGCCCCGTCCGGCCAGCCTTACCCAGCCG
Source organism: Dehalococcoidia bacterium (assembly GCA_022821365.1). Classification (GTDB taxonomy): domain Bacteria; phylum Chloroflexota; class Dehalococcoidia; order Lucifugimonadales; family UBA3495; genus Bin22. The sequence goes on from JAJEDS010000354.1 coordinate 20,549, forward strand.
ACAATGCGGCCCGCCTCTTCCGCCACCCACTCCTGCTGCCGGGTGGGAGTAACGCCGCGGGTGGGCGCTTCCCGTCCGTCGCGCCACTGGTCGAAGGTAAGCCCCATTGCCTGGCGGACGCGGGCGGGCACGCTGGCGCAGTAAAGTTGGAACACCCCGTATTCGTCCGACGGCAGCCTGGGCCGCAGTCCGTTTTCCGTCGGGTGATCGGCTGTCTCCCCGTCCGCGCCGTTCAGGTGCATCTCCCCGGGCCCCTCCACCAGGGTCTCGTTGCAGGCCACGATGAAGCCGCTGCGCCGGGCCAGGGTCAGGGTATGACTGTCCGTGGGCAGCCGCAGGAAAATCCGCTCTCCGGCCCGCTCACCCACCGCCTGGAAAAGGTCCTCCAGCAGGGCCAGCGCGTCGGCGTTCACCTGGTCCAGCCTGTACTTGTCGTCGCTGTGGCCGTTGCCGTTCACCGCCGGGGCGGTAGGCAGGTAAAGCCCGTCCACCTCCCAGGCCTTCGGACCGGAACGGGTGCGGGCGGAAACCAGGCCGTTCAGCTGCGTACCCTGCCAGCGGGCCAGCGCCAGCCGGTTGCGGGGCTGCATCACCGCGTTGCGCCACAGCCGGGCCCCGTACATGGGAAGCTGGTCGCCGTTCAGCGCCGGACGCGGGCAGGCCAGGTTCGGCTTCCCTGGCGCGTTCAACAGGGTACAGCGCAGGGCGTCGGTGATGCGGAAAGGCTGGACGGTTGAGTTTGGTTTCATCGGCGCCGTCGCGACATCTAACTTTCCCGCCCGGGCGGGCCGGCCGGTTCTGCCGCCAGGTCCAGGAAATACTGGTGCAAACGGGTATCGTCGGTCAACTCCGGGTGGAAGGCCGTGGCCATCAGGTTGCCCTGCCTTACCGCCACCGCCTGGCCGTTGGGCAGGGCCGCCAGCGTCTTCACCTGCTGCCCCACGCGGATGACCACCGGGGCGCGGATGAAGATGGCGTGGAAGGGGTCGGGTTCCAGCCCCGCAATGTCCAGGTCCTGCTCGAAGCTGTCAATCTGGCGGCCAAAGGCGTTGCGCCGGACGCCGATGTCCATTACCTGCAAGGGGACGGGATCGGCCTCGGTAATCTCGTGGGCCAGCATAATCATACCGGCGCAGGTGCCCCAGACGGCCTTGCCCTGGGCGGCCATCGCCTGCACCGGTTCCCGCAGGTGGTAGATGCTCATCAGCCGGCTCAGGGTGGTGCTTTCGCCGCCGGGGATGATGAGACCGTCGATGCCTTCCAGTTGTTCCGGCAACCGGACCTCCCGGCACTCCACGTTGAGCCGCCGCAAAATGGCGATATGCTCGGCAAAGTCACCCTGTACGGCTAGTACCCCAATCTTCAATGCTTCTCTTTCCGGCGCTTAAAAGCGCCACACGAATAACCGGTTATTACAAAGAGACGCAGAGACACAGAGAACCTCTGCGTTTCTCCGCTCCTCTGCGCCTCTTTGTTAAAGAACTGGCTTCAAGAACGCTGCCCGGGCTAAATGCTCCGGGGAGCCAGCAGCTGTTCCTCCGGGATGGAACGGGCGCTGATGCCCACCATCGGCTCGCCCAGGTCCTTGGAAACGTCGGCCAGAATCTTGGGGTCGTTGTAGTGGGTAACGGCCTGCACGATGGCGTAGCCCCGCTGGGCCGGGTCGCCCGACTTGAAGATGCCGGAGCCCACGAAAACGCCGTCGGCGCCCAGCTGCATCATCAGCGCGGCGTCGGCTGGGGTGGCGACGCCACCGGCGGCAAAGTTCACCACCGGCAGGCGGCCCTGCTCGCGGGTCTGGGTCAGCAGTTCCAGGCTGACGCCCAGGTTGCGGGCCTCCACCACCAGTTCGTCCTCGGGCATATTCTGCAGCTTGCGGATGGCGTCCTGCACCGCCCGCATGTGCCGGACGGCCTCCACCACGTCGCCGGTACCGGCCTCGCCCTTGGTGCGGATCATCGCCGCGCCCTCGGAGATGCGGCGCAGGGCCTCGCCCAGGTCGCGGCACCCGCAGACAAAGGGCACCTGGAAGTCGTGCTTCCAGACGTGGTGCACCTCGTCGGCCGGGGTCAGCACCTCGGACTCGTCGATATAGTCAATGCCGATGGCTTCCAGTACCTGGGCCTCAACAAAGTGACCGATGCGGCACTTGGCCATAACGGGGATGCTGACCGAGTCCATGATGTTCTGGATAATCCCGGGGTCGGTCATGCGGGCCACGCCGCCGTCGGCGCGAATATCGGCGGGCACCCGTTCCAGGGCCATAACGGCCACGGCCCCCGCCTCCGCGGCAATCTTCGCCTGCTCGGCGTTCACCACGTCCATAATAACGCCGCCCTTCAACATCTGGGCGTGCCCGGCTTTAACGGTATAGGTACCGGTAAGAACATCAACCATAACCAAAACCCTCCGGCTGGAGATAGGGGGCTATTCTGCAAAGTAGAT
>JAJEDS010000061.1 GCA_022821365.1 Dehalococcoidia bacterium
GGAACTGGCCGCCAGCAAGATGAGCGTCATCACCGGCGGCATGAACATTCCCGGCCTGACCTAGTAGCCCATCGCTATAGAAATGACAAGTATTTACTCCGCTCACCCTGAGCTTGTCGAAGGGCCTTCCGTTCATGGTTCGATAGGCTCACCACGAGCGGACTCCCGTTTATCCCTTCACTTCTAGTGCAATGGACTGCTAGCCGCCCAAAAGTGGAGCGACAGGATGCTTGGAATCCCTCAAAACAGGTCAACTCAATCCTGTAAATCCTGTCCATCCATGTCTGAATTATGGTCCGAAGTAGAATTGTGACATGACCCTGGAGCACCTGCCATCGGCCGCCCCTTCCCTGGCGCGGCTCATCCAGGAACTGAACAAGCTTCCCGGCATTGGCCCCAAGAGCGCCCAGCGCCTGGCCTATTTCATCATCCGCCTGCCCGAGGAAGAAGCCTTCGACCTGGCCAACGCCATCACCGCCGTCAAGCAGACCATCATGTTCTGCGGCCAGTGCCAGAACCTGACCGACGCCAGCCCCTGCTCCATCTGCGCCAGCAGCCAGCGCAACCGGGAGCAGATCTGCGTGGTGGAGGAACCTCTGGACGTGCTGGCCCTGGAGCGCACGCACTGTTATCGGGGGCTTTACCACGTCCTTCACGGCGTCCTTTCCCCCCTGAACGGTGTGGGACCCGACCAGATTAAGCTGCGGGAACTGTTCGCCCGCCTTTCCGACGGCGCGGTCAGGGAGGTGGTCATCGCCACCAACCCCACCCTGGAGGGAGAAGCCACGGCCATGTACATCTCCCGTCACCTGGCCGGCGGCAGCGTGAACGTAACCCACCTGGCCCGCGGCCTGCCCGTGGGCGGTTCCCTAGAATACACCGACGAGCTCACCCTGAGCCGCGCCTTCCAGGGGCGCCAGACAGTGGAGTAAACCGCAGAGTGACTATCCCAAAGGTCCCTCCCCCTTGAACGGGGGCAGGTCAGGATGGGGAGTGAATGCCGCCACTACGGACCTACCGCGCCGAAGCCCTGGTGCTCAAGAGCGTCCCCCTGGGTGAAGCCGACCTGCTGGTCACCCTGTTCAGCCGTGAGGCTGGCAAGGTGCGGGCCGTGGCCAAGGGCGCGCGCCGCTCCACCGCCAAGCTGGTGGGCCACCTTGAACCCCTGACCGTCACCCGCCTGGCCCTGTCCCGGGGCCGTTCCCTGGACGTGATAAACCAGGCGGAAACGCTGGACAACTTCACTCCCCTGAAGACCAACCTGACCGCCGTTACCAGGGGGTTGCAGGTTGCGGAACTGGTGGACGGGTTCGGCTCCGAGGCCAGCCCCAACGAACCCCTGTACCAGCTGGCCCTCTCCACCCTGGCCGCCGTTGGCCGGTCCCCCGACGACGAACTGCCCCTGCTCCACTTCCAGCTCCACCTGCTGGCCGTTTCGGGGTTAATGCCGGAACTTCAGGACTGCGTGGAATGCCGCCGGGAAATCGAACCCGACCGCCACCGTTACAGCGCCGACGGCGGCGGCGTTTTCTGCCCCGACTGCACGCCGGACCAGGCCGGGCTGCGGCCCCTGTCCCTCCGGGCCCTGAAGGTGCTGCGCCTGCTGGCCCGCAGCCACGCCGCCGACCTGCCGTCCCTGCGCCTGGATCCGGTCCTGACCCAGGAGTTGAAAGCCATTCTCACCGGCACCGTCCAGTATTGGCTGGACAAGGAAATCCGCACCAACTCCTTCCTGAATCATCTGTCCCGCACGGAAAGGGCCGGGGCATCCGGTGGGTGAGCCATCCCAGCCGATTCTACGGTTAATCTCCCTGATTACTCCGACAACGCCTACCGGAGTTTTTGCAAAGCCCCCATCGTTGCGATACACTGATTCACCGCAACGTCATTCCATTTCCGTCGAGGAAACCGTTGCCAGTCCCGCTAAGGGGTATTACTCAAAACCGTGCCTACCTACCGTGTAAGAGTCGGCGAACAGTTGTACACCGTCGAGGTGGGCGATGTCAGTCGTTCCCCCTTGGAGGTCAACGTGGACGGACAGTCCTTCTACGTGGAGGTGGACGCGCCACCGGCCGAAACGGCCCAGCCGCCATCACGCCGGGGCCGCCGTCCCCCCAGCCGCATTGCGCCTCCGGCTCTGCCCCGGGTTGGTGGTTCCGTCCCCGCTTTTGACCCATCCGACAAGGTCCTGCGCGCCCCTATGCCGGGCCGGGTAATTGCCATCCGCGTGCGCCCAGGTGATCGGGTAGCTGCCGGTGACGAAGTCTGTGTCGTCGAGGCCATGAAGATGGAACAGAGCATCCGTGCCGCCCAGGACGGCGTAGTAAAGGGTATATTCGTTCAGCCCATGGACTCGGTGGGCGCCAATGACGCCCTGATCGAGCTGGAATAGTCTGCCATGCCTCTTCCGCTGCTGCTGGTACCCATCGCCATTACGGTAGGCTCTGCGGCCGCCCAGGCCGTGGGAAAGTTGCGGGCACGGAAGGAACTCAACAGCCTCCGTGCGCAACTTGCCGACGCCCAGGCCAGGCACCGTCGCCTGCTGACCGAATACTACCTGCGCCATCACTTCCTTTGCCGCCAATTGGGATTGGAGCCGCCGGAAAGGCCCGCGTCCCTGGCGCCCCCTGAGCCTGAGGAAGAGGAAACCACGGCGCGAAAACGCCTGTGGCGGAAAGTAATACCGCTCAAGCCCAAGACCACTCTCACCCAGGGTTCGACCGGCTCCGCCAGGCAGATAGTCGGTCGCCACTCGTTCAGCGCCGCCACCAGCGTAGTCTGGAGGACAACCTCGGCCAACGTGGTGCGCGTCGTGCAGCCTATGGGGACCCGCCTTATCCAGCCTGTGAGCAGCAGGCTGGTGACCATCGCCCCACGCTTTATCTCCCTTGGCGGAGGCGCCGCGTCCACCGGCGGCTCTCTGGCCGCCTCTACGGCGGCACGCACCGTCATCGCCAGCGTCTCCGTGGTGGGCATCGTCATTGGCCCTGCCGTCGCCGCTTGGACCATTGCCAGTGAAGTCCGCAAAATCAAGCGGGCCCGCCGCGAACTTGTGAGGCTGCTGGCCCAGCAGGATATGGAACTGGCCAGCTTCCGGGTCAAGAACCGCAGGCTGGAAACCCGGTACGCCGAAACCCTCCTTGCGGCCTCGGATGAACGGGAACTGGTATCGGCCGCCTGAAGTACTGACTCCCCGTTTTACTACTACATTCTCCGGAACCGCCGCAACAGCGCATCTCTTCGGGCACATCAGTTAGCTGTCCCAACACAGTCAGACTTGTTCTCCCAAACTCTTCCCAAGGCGGAAACATCTCAAACGTGATGCTCCTTAAGGCAGTGAAAGTTGCCTGCAAGCCCCTTTTCGGTTAAATTATTAACTCACTCCGGCTATGTGCCGGTCCCTGTTTCCCATTGGTATATAATATGCTTTAACAGGTAGTTAATCCGTCGTACCGGGGTAATCGAAAATAGTCATTGACACCGACTTTGCGCCACCCCCTGGCGGAGATTTGGAAAATTCCTGACCCTTAGCCCGGCATCAATCAGTGCCGGGCAAGTTGCCTAGAGAAAGAAAACGTTTCATGGATACCTTCTACATTTGGACCATTGGTTGCCAGATGAACAAGGCCGACTCCGAACGATTGGGGTCGGCGCTGGAGCAGCTTGGGCTGCAGCCAGTAGACAACGCCAAGGCCGCCGACGTTATCGTTCTCAACTCCTGTGTAGTCCGCCAGGGCGCCGAGGACAAGGTGGTCGGCAACCTGTGGATGGTCAACCCCCTCAAGAAGAAGCGCCCGGACCGGGTTCTCGCCCTGATGGGTTGCATGGTGGGTCCCAGGACCGACGAACTTGAGAAACGCTTTCCCGACGTTGACCTGTTCATGCAACCGCAGAAGTTTGAACCTCTCCTGGAACTGGTAGGCGAACGAAAGGGCCTGGACTGGGAGGGCTGCGTTGGCTCCCTGGCCCCGTCCCATCCCGACGTTACCTGCTACGTCCCCATAATCCACGGCTGCGACCTGATGTGCACCTTCTGCATCATCCCCTACCGCCGGGGACGCCAGGTCAGCCGTCCGGTGGACGAGGTAGTGCGGGAAGTGGAGTTGCTGGCAAACCGGGGCGTGCGGGAAGTGACGGTCCTGGGCCAGACAGTGGACGCCTACGGTTATGACCTTCCGGAAAAGCCGGACCTGTCTCTACTCCTTTCCCGACTTAACGAAATTGAGGACCTGGACCGCATTCGTTTCCTCACGTCTCATCCCTCCTACATGGACGACCGGATCATCCGTGCGGTGGCCGAGCTGCCCAAGGTTTGTGAACACATCAACCTGCCCGTACAGGCAGGAAACGATGAGGTCCTCAGGAACATGCGCCGTCCCTACACCCGCGATGAATACCGGGAACTGGTGGGCCGCATACGCGACACCATACCCGGGGTTTCCATGAGCACCGACATCATTGTTGGCTTCCCAGGCGAAACGGAGGACCAGTTCCAGCAAACTATGGACCTGGTTGCTGAGCTGAAGTTCGACAAGGTCCACTGTGCCGCCTACTCCACTCGTCCCGGCACCATCGCCCACCGCACAATGCCGGACGACGTGGCCCCGGAGACAAAGGACCGGCGGATGAAGGAGCTGGACGCTCTCCAGGAGGGTATTCTCCGGGAGACTAATGCGGCCCTCGCCGGCCAGCAGTTGGAAGTCCTGGTGGAAGGCCGCAAACGGGGCAAGTGGCAGGGCCGCACCCGCACCGACAAGCTGGTGTTCTTGTCCCAGGATGAAGAGGCGGGTTGCTCCACCGACCTGGCAGGCAAATTGGTGACGGTAGACATTAAGCACACCAGCCCCTGGGCACTGCAGGGCAGCCCCGGCTTTGGGAGAGGAGCGCCATGACCAGCAAATTGACTGCACAAGCTGCGCCGCCGCCCAGGCTGGAACAGTTTCCCGATTTTCCGCCCAGGGATGACATGCAAAACTTCCTTTACCTTTACCGGGAGAGCTACCCGGCCGCGTTGATCCGTTATTTGGAGAACCGGGACAGAACCTTGCTGCTGTGCGAAGCGCCCGTATATTGGTATCCAACCCGCTACGCCAGGATTCCCGACCTGCTGGTCGCCTTCGACATAGATCCCATGGCAGCCATCGCCCGCAACGGGTACTCCATCGAAGAGAACGGCAAGCCCCCCGACTTTGTCTTGGAGGTGGCGTCCCCCACCACTGCCCGCAATGACTACACCAGAAAGCGCGAAGAATATGCCGCATTCGGCATACCCGAGTACTGGCGCTTCGACCCCACAGAGGGCGAACGTTACGATGCACCGCTGGCTGGTGACCGGTTGATTGACGGCGCTTACCAACCTGTGGCAGTTCGCGGCTCTATCGACACGGGGCTCTGGGGGCGCAGCGACGTTCTTGGCCTGGATATTTGCTGGGAGGAGGGCAGGTTACGGTGGTGGAATCCCACCACCCGCACATACCTTGAAACCCATGATGAAGTGGCGGACGCCCGCCTGGCCGAACGAGAAGCCTTCCTGGCAGAACGGGAAGCTCGGCTGGCTGCGGAAGCCCGAGTCCGTGATCTGGAAGACCAACTGGATCAGCAACGCAATACCTGACTGGAGAAAACTGCCGTTCGGCACAATTCGCCGGTGGCTGCCCGTCCAATTCAGCCGTGGAAGTTCAGTAAACTCCGTGCGGCAGCAGCCTACCTTTAATCGAGGGAGTAAATATGGCAACAAAGCCCAGGACGCCTACAATACCCCTGACCGAAATCGAACACGCCGCATTCTGCCGGCCCGAGGACGAGCTGCCGGCCAGATCTCTGGCCGAAGAACTGGCCATTAACATCCGGTGGCAGCGGATACCGCCCGAATACCTGCGCTGTTCCCCTGAAGAACTGGACGAACGCATCTTCCAGGTTCGCCGGAAGTTGGGTGCCGACGTCACCATCCTGGGTCACCACTACCAGCGGGAAGAGATCATCAAGTACGCCGATTTCCAGGGGGATTCCTTCTTGCTGTCCCAGGAGGCCGCCTCCCGCCCCGAAGCCAGTTATATCGTCTTTTGCGGCGTCCACTTCATGGCCGAAACCGCGTGCATCCTTTGCGCCCCCCACCAGCAGGTGGTCCTTCCCAACATTACCGCCGGTTGCTCCATGGCCGACATGGCCCCCATGGACGACGTCGAAGATGCCTGGGACGACCTGCAGGACGTGCTGGGCGACCACGGCGGAATCACGCCCATCACCTATATGAACTCCATTGCCGGAATCAAGGCCCTGTGCGGCCGCAACAACGGCGCGGTCTGTACCTCATCCAACGCCACCGCAGTGCTGCAGTGGGCCTTTGGCGAAGCGGAGCGGGTCCTGTTCCTGCCCGACCAGCACCTGGGGCGAAACACCGCCTTGAAACTGGGCATTCCCCTGGACGAGATGGTGGTCTGGAATCCCTTCAAGCGGCTGGGCGGCAACACGCCGGAGCAGCTGCGTAAGGCAAAGATGGTCCTGTGGCAGGGCCATTGCTCGGTTCACACCCGGTTCACGCCGGCCCAGGTCAAGTCCGCCCGTGAGCGCTACCCCGACATCAACGTGCTGGTACATCCTGAGTGCCCAATGGAGACTCTCCAGGTGGCCGATATGAACGGTTCCACCGAATTCATACGCAAGACCATCAACGAAGCCCCCGCGGGCAGCAAGTGGGCCGTGGGCACCGAAATCAGCCTGGTCAATCGCCTGGCCCTGCAGAATCCCGACAAGACCGTATTCTGCCTGGACCCGGTCAGTTGCCCCTGCTCAACTATGTATCGTATCCACCCGGCCTACCTGCTCTGGGTGCTGGAAGGCCTGGCCGAGGGCGTGGTCAACAACCGGATAACCGTGCCCGAGGACGTCCGGCGAGACGCCAACATCGCGCTCGAGCGGATGCTGGCCTTGAGGTAATTTGCCCGAGGAGACTATCTGGTCATTCCCCGCACAAGGGACAGATTGACTCCCAAATTCGCTTGTGATACATTGGTCAAACCCTTCCTGAGCAGACGTCTTTGCCAAATTCTTTTGGAGGTAGGAGAGCATAGCAAGGCAGTATAGAGTAAACGAGCAGATTCGAGCGCCCCGCGTTCGCGTTATCGGTGAGAACGGAGAGCAACTTGGCCTGATGCCTCTGGGTGAGGCCTTACAGAAGGCGCGGCAGGATAGTGTCGACCTGGTGGAAGTGGCTCCCAATGCAGATCCCCCGGTTTGCCGCCTGCTGGATTACGGAAAGCTGCGCTACCTTTACTCCAAGAAGGAAAGGGAGTCCAAGAAGGCCCAGAAGAATGCCGAGTTGAAGGAAGTCCGCTTCCGCCCCAACATTGGCGACCACGATCTGGACGCCAAGCTCCGCAAGGTCAAAGAGTTTATCGACGACGGCTCCAAGGTCAAGCTGACGGTCCGGTTCCGCGGTCGGGAAGCTGTTCACCAGCAGTTGGGCCTGTCCTTGCTCAAGAAAGTTGCTGACGACCTGAAGGAAGAAGTTCGTCTGGAAAAGCCGCCAGCAATGGAAGGCCGGGCCTTGTCCATGATCCTGATACCCAACCCGGCCAAGGGCGAAAAATCCGACAAAAAGGTAGAAGACCTAGCCAATGCCGAAGCTTAAGACACATAAGGGCGCCAGGGCCCGCTTTCACGTCACCGGCTCTGGCAAGCTGATGCGGCGCAAGCGCATGAGCAGCCACCTGCGCCGCAAGAAGCCCAAGAAGGTGACCCGCAAATACGATAGCAAACTGTTGGTAGACAAGGCAGACGTCAAGCGATTCAGCAAGCTGATTCCCTACGACGCCTAGCCAGCCCGCTACTCCCGGAGTTTCACGTTGTCCAGAGTTAAACGAGGCGTTACCAAGCGCCACCGGCACAAGAAAGTATTGTCCGCGGCCAGGGGGTTCCAGGGTTCCTCAAGCCGCAACTATAAGTGGGCCAAGGAGGCCCTGCTCCACGCGTGGAGTTACTCCTACCGGCACCGCCGCGAACGCAAGGGCGACTTTCGCCGCTTGTGGATCGTTCGTATTGGCGCTGCCTGCCGCCAATCAGGCACCACCTACAGCCAGTTCATGCACGGCCTGAAGCTGGCCGGTGTGGAAGTTGACCGCAAGATGCTGGCCGACCTGGCAGTCAATGATCCTGCAGGGTTCGAAAAGCTGATAGGCATTGCCACCGACGCCAGGGCCGCAGCCTGACTGTCCTCTTACAAAAGCACCTTTTTCCTCGATAGCGACGGAGCCCGTGCCCACCGATATGACAGAGGCGACGATGGTATGGTTGGCAGCTTCCGAATAGCGGCCAGTCTTCAAATGGCTTGCCTGTTATCTGCCGTTATCGTGTTTTTGGCAGTTGGTTGCAGTCAGGAAGCCACCCCGCCGGCCCCTCAAGAACCAACCATGACTGCGGTACCCGTTTCGCCGGAGACAGCCCAGACTCCAAATATAGAACCAGCCAACACCCCGGCATTGCCCCCTGCTGTCGAGGCCACTGTAGCTCCAGCGCCAACCGTGGCCCCGAATCCCACCCCAACTACTGTTCCGACGCCTACCCCCTTACCTGCTGCCACTCTGGCGCCGACTCCGGACCCCATACCAACTACTGTTCCAACGCCAACACCTACGCCGGCGCCCACGGTTGCGCTCTTACCATCCTCTACGCCGGAACCCATGCCTACAGCAGCGCCAGCGCCCACACCCACCATGCCGCCACGTCTGGCAATGCCTGATTCCAAGCCGTTAGGCAATGTTGATTTGGAGACGCTATTTGACCAGATTATCGCCAAGACCGAACAGAGGGAAGCCTTTTCACCGCTGAAGGAAGCTAACATTGGGTTTTCCGCCATTGACGATATGAAGTCGTTAAGGGAAGAATTCGTGGCTGCTGAGACGGAATTTGAGCTTTGGTTCGCCTTGGAGAAACTCAGCAACGCCCGGCGCGACAGGCACCTTAGGGCGTTTCCAGTTGATGGCGGCCTGGATCAACCGAAAGGGGGTCCACCTGTCTGTGCGCCGATTCGGGTGCTCCCTGAAATACAGGATGTTCAAAACCCTACTTTCTTTGTAGCCTCGGTGGAAGGAGGAGTTGCATCGCCCCAAGTTGGCGACGTTATCGTGAGTGTCAACGGCCAGTCGATGAAGAACCACATTGACGAATTCGCCCTCTTCTTTGGACACTCCACTTTGCCAGGCCTCTATTGGGACATTGCACGCCACCTTCCAAGGAGATACGCCCATGCCCCGCACCTTTACTCGCAACGCCTGAACCTCACCCTGGAACGTCCGTCCGGAGAACGGTATGACGTTGCATTGTCTTACGGTGAGGATTGCCCGGGGTTCTCCCAAGTCCTGCGTTTAGCTGATCCCTACATCGGGTTTGACCCGGTTATGGAACGGCAAAACTTCAATGTATTGGTTGATCAGAGTCGGGAGGTAATCTTGCTCGAGTGGCTGGACTTCGAAATGGATGATCTAGCTCTGGTCCATGACATCGAATCACTTATGGAATACGCTGAGCGGGAAGGTCTGCTGGACTACGACATGATAATTGACGTTACCTGGAGCGGCGGCGGTTCAGGTGGCGCCTACGCGATACAGCGGTTGGTTGACCAGCCCTTCCGCCCGACATTCGGCAACGTGCGATTAAGCGACCTGGGTAAAGACCGAGTTAATCGCTATAGCAACAGAAGTCCGCACAGCGGCGCTCCAGAGATATTCGGCCTTAATTTAAGCCGTAGCTGGCTATACGATTGGGCCAGCACCGACGCCCAGGATGCAATCGGTCAGGGCGACGAATACACACCTGCGGTGCCCTTTAAACTGGCCCATCTGCCCAAGGATTCCGACGGCATCTTGCAGCCCGCCCCGGTACACTTCAAGGGGCAGATAACTATCATAAACGCCAGAACAAGGGGCGGTTCACACTTGGATCAATTCATGGTCATGTTCGCCGATAACGACCTGGCTACTTTCATTGGGGTGCCCACCGGAGGCTTCAGCAACACCTGGGAAGGCTATGAGATTCTGAACTTTCCCAACACATCCCAGCCAGTAGTTGAGTTCATGTGGACCATAGGCCACACCCTTCGGCCCAACGGCGAAATTCTGGAAGGCAACCCGGCCCAGCCTGACATTTATATGCCGATTACCCGCGAAAATTTCCCGGACTACCATAAGGTGCTGGTGGATGAGGCGATCGGTGCGCTTGGTAAGTGATGACGATGACAGGCAATGGTAACAAGTAGCTCAGTTACACCTACGCCCTGGCAAAGCCATAGTAGTCGTCGCTGTCCAGGATGCGCGCCAGGTTCCTCAGAGATATATGGATGGGGCGCACCGGCGTGGCCCAACGCTCGGTCAACTCCTGGTGCAGGTCGGTCAGTGATATGGGCTCGTTGCGCCGTGCCAGCATTGTCCTGAAAATTATCTCCTGGATAGGCATGTTGGAGCTGATGAACTCCTCCATATCGTCGCAGTAGTCGGCAATCTCATCCAGCAACTCCTGTGGATTGTCCAGCTCATGGTCTTCCTTCATCATGGAAGGCGACAAGGGGCTGCGCCTGGCTGCCAGCAGGGTTATGGCCGACCGGTTAAGCTCGTCCAGCCGGTCAAGGCTGATGCAGTAAAGGGGTGTTTCCTCCTCCTGCTGGGGCGCCTCGGGGTTGGGGATCGTCATATATCCACCTCTTCGTTCCAATCAAGCATGATAATGTCCACCCTTTCGCCGGCCTCCTTGCGGGGCAAGTCCTCCGGGCATATTGCCAACGCGTTGGCCCGGGACATGGAAGTCAGAATGTTTGATCCCTGGGGCCCGGTAGGATTGGCGTAGTACACTCCGTCCCGTTTTTCCACTTCCACCCGCGCGTACACCCTGCGCCCGTCGGTGTTGTATATGGGTCCGGTCAAAACCCCTTCCACCATTGGACGGGCCAGCCGCTGCCGCCCCAGCATCATCCTTATGGCCGGTCGGGCAAACATCTCAAAAGCGACCATGGCGCTTACCGGATTACCCGGCAGCCCCATTAAGGGAATGGGACGTCCTGTTCCCCTGACACTGTCTCCGCGCAGCATCCCGAAGGCCAGGGGCTTGGCGGGCCGCATCCGCACCGACCAGAAGTTTATGTCGCCCCGCTCCGTTAGCACGTCCTTGACCACGTCGTAGTCGCCCTTGGAAACTCCCGCCGATGTAACCAGCAGGTCGGAATCGGCCACCTCTTCCAGCTTGCGGTGCATATCATCCAGGTTGTCCCGGGCGATGCCCAGTATCTTCGGAATACCCCCGGCGGCCACCACCGAGGCGGCCACACTGAAGGTGTTGCTGTCGTAAATCTTCCCTCCCGCCAGTTGCTCCCCCAGCGACGCCAGTTCGTCGCCCGTGGACAGCACGGAAACCAGGGGCCGTCTGGTCACCCGCGCCCGCTCCAGGCCAAGGGAGGCCAGGACTCCCATTTCTGACGGCCTTATGACCGTGCCAGCTTCCAGCACCAGTTCCCCGGCCTGCACGTCTTCTCCGGCGGGGCGCACGTTGCAGCCCAGGGGCAGGTCAGCCTGAATGTCAATATCCGACAAAGGACGGCCCGTGTTTCTCCGGCTGATTTCGTCGGTCTCTTCAAATGGGACAACCGTATCCGCGCCCGGCGGCACCGGCGCTCCGGTCATAATCCTGATGGCGGTGCCGGGCTCGACCGACCGGTCCGGCACCTGGCCCGCCGCCACCAGCCCGATTACCCGCAGGTTGACTGGCGCCTGCTCTGACGCGCCGGCTATGTCCTCCCGCCTGACCGCATAGCCGTCCATGCCCGAGTTGGCCAGCGGCGGCAGCGACAGGGGCGACCGGACTTCCACAGCCAGGGTCTGGCCCAGGCACTCAAGAATAGGCTTTTCCTCTGTTTCCAGTGGCGAAAAGCACGCCATAATCTGGCGGTATGCCTCTTCCACCGACAGCATGTCCTCATCGACGTGCCGGTGGCCGTGGTCGTGGGCGGCTTCTTGGTGGCGCCCGTGTCCCCTATGTTCGTGGTGGCCATGATGCGGCGTCGCCATAATTCGTCCTTATTCAGTCCCTTGTCACCGGTGCCCTCATGCAACGGTGATCGGGAGCCGATATCAACAAAAGCAGATTGGCTCTAATCCCTGAGGGTAGCCCCCACGTCTCGTTGCAGTGTGCGCAACAATCCATCCAGGGTACGGTTCACTTCCTCTGCGGTCAACGTCCTGTCCGGCGACTGGAAATAAACGTGAAAGGCCAGGGATTTGGCGCCAGCCTCCAGGTTCTCCCCGGCGTAAACGTCGAACAGTTCCACCCGTTCCACCAGGCGGTGGCGGTCCAGTATTTCCTGGACTTTACCTGCCGGAACATCTTCCGGCACCACCAGGGCCACATCCCGGTTGGCAGAGGGAAAACGGGTCAGCGACCGGAAGTTGCGGCCGGAACGGGCCGGCAGGGCCAGCAAAGCATCCATATACAGCTCGAATACCGTGGCCGGACGATGGCGCAGGTCGTACCTCTCCGTCACCGTCGGGTGCAGTTCACCCAGGACGCCGATTTGCGACCCGCTGCACATTATTCGAGCAGTCCGGCCAGGGTGCAGGGCCGGGTTCTCACCTTCTCCGGCGGGTTCCTAGGACGGGGCCAACCCCAGCAGGCCCAGAGCGGAAGTAAGCATGCCCTTGGCGTCGAAAAAGTCCAGCGCCCCGTTGTCCACCAGCCAGGAAGGCTCCGACCGCATGCCGGATATCACACCCGCTGCCATTTCCCGCTCCTCGGGGAGTTGATCGGCCCGGGGCAAGAACACCCGCGACTGCTCGAAGAACCGGAATGGGCCCTCGTTGTGCCCTTCGTTGTACGAAAGGGTGTCCAGCAGGCTGGCCAGCAGCGTGGGACGCATGTGGTCGTGCTCCGTGCTCATGGGGTTGGCCACCCGCAGCGGACTCACCCCTCTTGTGTCGTAATTGACCTTCTCAAGGTCCTCCAGGCTCAGCACCGGGTAACTGATGGTCTCCTGCAACCCCACGGCGGCCAGGGCTTCCCTGACCCGGCTGCGAAGTTCCGTCATGGGCGCCGGCTGGCGGTAGGGTATGGGCGTGGATAGCATGGTGGTGGGCACGTTGTCGTACCCGATGATGCGCACCACCTCTTCTATCAGGTCTTCCTCGATGTTGATGTCGCTGCGCCAGTAGGGCACGGCTACCGAAACCGCGTCATCGCCCACCCGCTCCGTCTTGAACTCCAGCGAGTGGAACACCTCCTCCACCTGCTCGACGCTTACGTCCATCCCCAGTATTTGCTTCAACCGCCGCAGGGTCATGGTAACCCTTGGCGCGGGGCTGTCCTCATCCTCGTATATGTCGTATATTCCCTGGGCTATAGTGCCACCGGCCACCTGCTGAATCAGCTGTGTAGCCCTGCGCAGCGCGATGGGCGCCAGTTCCGGCCGCAGCCCCTTCTCGAATCGCTGGGAAGCGTCGGTATGCAGGCGGAAGGTATCGGCGGTGCGGCGGTTGTTGAAACTGTTGAAATTGGCCGATTCCAGCAGCACGCTGGTAGTCTGAAGCCCAATCTCGCTGTTCGCGCCCCCGATGACTCCCCCCAGGCCCACCGGGTCTCTGGAGTCGGCGATAACCAGCACCTCGGTGTTCAACTCGCGGGGCGTCCCGTCCAGGGTTTCCAGGGTCTCGCCCGGAGCGGCCCGGCGGACAATGATGGTCTTGTCCCGCACCTTGTCCAGGTCAAAGGCATGCAGGGGCTGGTTGAACTCCAGCATTACATAGTTGGTTACGTCCACCACATTGCTGATGGGACGCAGCCCCGCCCTGGCCAATCGGTCCTGCAGCCATTGGGGTGACGGCCCGATTTTCAGGCCCTGGATCAGGCTGGCGGTGTAGCGCCGGCACAGGTCGGGGTCTGCCACCGAAACGCTGGCCTCTTCAGTAATGGGCGGCCCGTCCTCGCTGTAGCTGACCTCCGGCGTCCTCACCCGCTTGCCGGTCAGGGCGGCAATTTCGTGGGCCACGCCCAGGATGGAGAAACAGTCCAGCCGGTTGGGGGTAACCTCCAGGTCCAGGATGGTGTCCCCAAGGTAGTCGTCCAGTGGCATCCCCAGTGGCGCATCTTCCGGCAGCACCACGATTCCCTCGTGGGCCTCGCCCAGGCCCAGTTCCAGTTCGGAACAGATCATTCCCTCGGAGACAACTACTAGTATTCTGGCGTCCTTCAGAGCTTCATGGCGGCCGGAATGGGTGTTGTAGAGATTGGCGCCCACCCGGGCAAAGCAGATACGCTGGCCTACAGCAACGTTGGGAGCGCCGCAGACCACTTCCATTTCCGTGCCATCCCCGGGGTTGACTCGGCAAAGCTGCAGGCTGTCGGCGTTGGGGTGAGGATTCACCGCCAGCACCTCGCCAACGCAGCAATTCTCCCAGCCCCCAAGTTCGATAACTTCGCCCACCTCCACCCCTGCCATGGTCAGCCGGTGGGCCAGTTCGTGGGGCGGCAGCTCGATATCCACGTATTCCCGCAGCCAGCTTAAAGGTACTTGCATAGGTATTAACTATTTCTCCGAATTGCTCCCCAGACCGTCAAACGTCCGGAAGGAAGCGGCGACAACTGCGCCGGAAGGAGGGTTAGTCCAAAAGCACAGCCACAACGATGCTAATCACGCCGGCGATAATGGTACACACAGTCAGAATTTGGAACATGGACATCCGGTTTTCCAGGGCAAGTAGCCTGGCCTCCATGCTGGTGACAGCCCTAATGAGCATGTCATTGCTGTTTTCGAGACGGGCCAATCGTTCCGACTGCGCGACAACCGTTTCTGTCAAAGCACTAATGTTCCTGGTATTTTCAGCAACGGCCCCCAGTAGGGATCCGATTTGCCTGCCACGTTCAGCCAAGCTGCCTTCCACGGAACCAAGCCACCCGCCCAGCCTTTCCAACTGGTCTTCCAGATGCTCCAGCTTCCTGCCGTGGTCTGCCACAGTGTCTTCCAAATCGGCCAAGCGGCTGCTAATCGAATTGATATGTTCTTGTAGCGCGGCTATTAGCCTGCTTATTTCGTCGAAACGCTCCGATTCGGAGCCAGGTTGAACCATGGGGCCTCCATTGCCGGGGTACTTTTCGACTAAAACTGCCGCAAGAACCGCAGGTCGTTGGAATAGAAGTGCCGGATGTCGTCGATACCGTACTTCAGCATTGCAATGCGTTCCGGCCCCAAGCCGAAGGCAAAACCGGTGTACTTCTCCGTATCGTAGCCCACCGCCCGCAAAACGTAGGGATGCACCATTCCCGCGCCCAGAATCTCAATCCACCCGCTGCCACGGCAGATGCGGCAGCCGCTGTCCGTGCCCTCGCAGGAAAAGCAGTCTATGGACATATCCACCCCCGGCTCCACGAAGGGGAAATAGTCGCAGCGGAAACGCACCTGGCGCCTGGCGCCGAATATCTGGCGGGCGAACTCGTAAAGGGTGCCCTTCAGGTCGGCGAAGGTAATGCCTTCATCCACCGCCAGGCCCTCCACCTGGTGAAAGTGCCATTCGTGGGTGGCGTCGGTGGCCTCGTAGCGGTAAACCTTGCCCGGGACGACCAGCCGTACCGGCGGCTCCATGCTTTCCATCACCCGCGCCTGCATGGGCGACGTGTGGGTCCGCAGCAGCATCGGGCGCTGGCCTTCTTCGTTCACGTAGTCCACCCAAAGGGTGTTCCACATATCCCGGGCCGGGTGGCCCTGGGGGATGTTCAGCATCTCAAAGTTATAGTGGTCCCACTCCACCTCGGGCCCCTCGACGATGCTGAAGCCCATGGCCACGAAGGCGTCGGTAATTTCCCGCAAAACCTGGGTAGTGGGGTGCAGACGGCCTGTGGTGATGGGTCGCCCGGGCAGGGTTACGTCAATCCTTTCCAGGTCGGCAACCTGCACCAGCCCGGCTTCGCTGATCTCCTGCCCCCGCCGTTCCAGTCCCTCTTCCAGGGTTGCCTTGGCGCGATTGCCCAAGGCTCCCACCTCGCGCCGCTGCTCCAGGTCCAGTTGGGAGAGGCCGCGCAGGATAGTGGTTAACTCGCCGCGCCGTCCCAGGTAGTGGACCCTCCACTGCTCCAGGGCTTCCGCGTTTTCCAGTTGCAACAGTTCGGTGAGTGCGGTTTGCGTCAGGCCTTCAATGGACTGGGCGGTGCTTTGCGACACGCTGGTTTACCTTTGCTGGAAGAGTGGACGGGATAGGGGCCTTTTCCCGCCACGCCATTATAGGATTCGTACCTGGCAGGGTCAAGCTGGCGTATGCTCCGTGATCTCCCGAATTCACCGGCCAGCGCGGCCAAAACGCAGGGGCAGCCATCGTGGCTGCCCCAAGGTATTCGACTATTGTAGGGGCGCACGGCTCTGCGCCCCTACCCGAATAACACGATCAGTTTCCGCTGAGCAAGTGCCCTGAACACCTAATTGGGCGTCCACGCCAGGGCCCGAACCTCGGTGAATTCCTTCTTCAACTTGGACCAGTTCTCCCCGCCGTCCTCGCTCCGGTACAGCTCCCCGTACACGCTGTTGGCCAGGATCAGGTCCGGATCGGCCGGATGGGTGGCGAAGTTCCACACCGGCGAATTGGGTTCCACCGGCAGGGGCCGTTCCTCCCAGGACTGCCCGCCGTCGGTGGAGCGGCGGATGGTGCCCGTGTTGCCGATGGCCGCGTCGCCGTTGGCCACGAACATGGTCTGCGGGTCGTCGGACTTGACCGCCACCCAGCGGCAGTAGGGCATCTCCAGCGACATCGACGACATCAGGGACTGGAAAGTGGCCCCGTCGTCCCGGCTGGCGAAGATTTCCCTGGGCGTGCTGACCAACACCGTCTTCTCCTCGCCCAGGCTGAAGGCCATGCCGTGGATGTCCGGGTTGGTGATGCCCTGCTCCACGTGGGTCCAGGAATCGCCCCCGTCCCGGCTGACGTAAACGCCGTCGATCTCCACGCCGGCCATGATGGTATTGCTGTCCACCGGGTCCACCAGCAGGGCCGTAACCCGGGGATCGCCGATGGCGCATTCCTGGGCGATGTTGGCTTCCAGCCTGTCCCACGTCGCCCCGCAGTCCCGGCTGCGGAACAGGCTGGCCGGAGCGGTGCCGAC
>JAJEDS010000242.1 GCA_022821365.1 Dehalococcoidia bacterium
GTTAAATCCGGCATAAGGATTGTTACTTCATTCGCCGGGGTAATCGGGGTAAGCCTGCTTGCCTTCGGACTGTACCCGAGGATGGTGGGGGCCTACCGAGTGATTGCCCTGGTGGTAGGGGTGCTGGGCGTGGCGGCCCTGGTAGCGCTGGTAATAGCGGACCACATTCACGAACTGGGCGGGCTGTATAGAATCGCCAACATCTTCAGCCTTGTTTTGCTGGTATGGTACTTCATACTTGGGCTGGAAATTTACCGGGGCCACCCTGCAGTCACTCCACCACCTGAAGAAGACGCCGCGGGGTAGGTTGACCGGCGACATCGGAAGGCCCGTGGCAACTAATACCGCAAGGGAGGAGCCCGTTGAAGCAGGCTCCTCCCTTGCGCCGTCTCTCAGGGACGATTCCGGCGCGGCTGCTATCGCCCTCAACCGTCCTGCAAATCCCTGGATCAGTCCCGATCCAGCATTTCTTCCAGCACCTTGCGCACCTGCGGCCACTCTTCTTCAATGATGCTGAAGTAGATCGAGTCCCGGTTGGAGCCGTCCCGATTAATGCGGTGGTTGCGGAATATGCCTTCCTGCACCCCGCCGATTCTCTGGATGGCACGGCGGGAACGCGCATTGTTGGTGTCGGTCTTGAGGAACACGCGCCTTGCCCCCAGGTCGTCGAAGGCGTGTTTCAGGAGCATATACTTGCACTCGGTATTGACGAAGGTGCGCTGGTAGTCCACCCCGTACCACGTGCTTCCGATTTCCAGCACCCGGTTGGGCCGGTCAATGTCGATGTAGCCCGTGGAACCGATGGCCTTGCCAGATTCGGGCAAGATTACCGCGAACTGGACCCTTTCACCCCGGTCATTGCGGTCCATGCACGTTTGAACCCAGTTTTGCGCGTCTTCAGGGGTTTCGAACGGGGCCGTGGGCAGATAGCGCCAAATGGACTCTTCCCTGCCGACCTCGAAGAGGTCCTGGGTGTGGGTGTATGAGACGGGTTCCAGGCGAATGCGGGGGCCGCACAAAGCTATGGGCTTGGGATCCACGAGTTTATTCCTGGGTCTCGGGATTTGTGCCAAGAATACGCTCTCTCAGTTTTTCTATGACTTCCGCTGGCAGGCTGTCATCCAAATCACTGATGGCCTTCTCAATTCTGGCACGTTCCTCTTTCTTGCCCGACTCTTTCAACTTTCTTACAGCCTGTGGTATCAAAAGCACCATGCGACCAAATACCTCCGATACGATCGCCAGGAAGCTGGCAATTCCCGCTAATAGGCCAAATATGGCGGCCAATCGCAGTACGGGATCATCGTCGACCTGCAACTTTTCCCATTGCATCGTCAAGATGACCAACACACCAACCACATAGACAATATAGTAAACTACCCAATACTTTTCAATCAGCCCCTTCAGTGCATCAGTCAAGCGCAGGCTCTTATCTCCCGTAGTTTTTCCCAGCTGACCTACTTCCCGGCCAGCCCGGTCAGCAAGTCTCGTACTCTATCCAGAATCCGCTGCCCCACCTCGTACTTGGTCAGAAGTGGCAGTTCCTCGACGTTCAACTCCCGGTCTATGAGCACCACCTTGTTGGTGTCGGAGCCGAAGCCGCTGTCCGAGTCGGTGATGTCATTGGCGACGATCAGGTCAAGGGACTTGCGAATTACCTTGTCGGTGGCGTTGGGCACCAGGTTCTCGCTCTCGGCGGCGAAGCCCACGCGTACGAAATTGCCCTGGACCGTAGCCAGGATGTCGGTGGTCCTGGCCAGTTCTATGGTCAGTTCGTCGTCTGACTTCTTGATTTTTTGCTCCGCGGCGGATGCCGGGCGGTAGTCGGCCACTGCCGCCGCCATAATCAGGGCATCAGCGGTGGAAACTTCTTCCTTTACAGCCTGGGCCATCTGGTCCGCCGTCCGTACGTTAACCACGTCCACCAGGGGCGGGTCGGGCAGGCCGGTGGGAGCGGTAACCAGTACGGCGCGGGCGCCCCGGTCCCTTGCCGCCTCTGCCAGGGCGTATCCCATTTTCCCGGAGGAATGGTTGGTGATGACGCGCACCGGGTCTATGGGTTCCTGGGTGCCGCCGGCGCTTATCACGATGGTGCGGCCGGTCAGGTCACCGGTGCGGCCCAGGGTGGCAGAGATGTGGCCCAGCAGGTCGATGGGTTCAACCAGGCGGCCCATGCCCACCAGACCCGATGCCAGGCGTCCCGGAGCCGGACCGGCGATGGCGACGCCCCGCTGGCGCAGCTTATCCAGGTTTTCCTGGGTGGCCGGGTGGGCATACATATCAGCGTCCATGGCCGGGGCCACCAGCAGGGGCGCGGAGGTGGCGATGACGGTGGTGGTCAAGGGGTCGTCGGCCAGGCCCACCGCCAGCTTGGCGATGCAGTTGACCGTGGCGGGGGCAATGACCACGATGTCGGCGCGGCGGGCCAGGGCAACGTGCTCGTTGGCAAACTCGGAACTGACGTCGTAGGTTTCGGTTACCACTTCCCGGTGGGTGATGCTGCGGAACGCCAGGGGAGTGACGAACCGGGTGGCCCCGTAGGTCATAATGACGTCTACCAGCGCGCCGGCCTGCACGAGCTTGCTGGCCAGGTCGACGGCCTTGTAGCTGGCAATGCTGCCGGTTACACCCAGGATAACGTGCTTTTCCGCCAGGGGCCCAGCCATCACTCCTCCAAAAAAGGGACGTACCTTTGGGTGGTCATTCTCTCAATTCTATCCCATCGCGTGGCGTTAATTCCTTGCCCTGGCCGGCTTTTCCTGGTTCATTTCGTAGATCAGGCGCAGACCGATGAGGGTCAGGTCCTGGTTTATGTCGTGAAAAACGTCGGTGTGACCGGCGATTACCGTTACCAGGCCGCCGGTGCCAATTACCTGGGCGTCCCTGCCGATTTCGTCCTTGATCCGGTCCACCATGCCGGTTACCAGCGAGGCGTAGCCGTACACCAGGCCCGACTGGACGGCGTTCACGGTGTTGCGACCAACTACAGACCGGGGCGCCACCAGTTCCACCCGGCGAAGCTGGGAAGCGTTAAAGAAGAGGGCGTCGGCGGCAACGCTGATGCCCGGTGAAATGACTCCGCCAAGATACTCGCCGTCCCGGTTCACCACGTCGAAGACTGTGGCGGTGCCCAGGTCCACCACAATCAGGGGCGGAGAATACAGTTCCAGGGCGGCGACGGCGTCGGCGATGCGGTCCGCGCCCACGTCCCGGGGGGAGTCGTAAAGGATGCGCAGGCCCGTCCGCACTCCGGCG
This sequence comes from Dehalococcoidia bacterium, assembly GCA_022821365.1. Taxonomy (GTDB): domain Bacteria; phylum Chloroflexota; class Dehalococcoidia; order Lucifugimonadales; family UBA3495; genus Bin22. Next base: position 3,256 of record JAJEDS010000242.1, read on the forward strand.
GACACGGTAAGCGGGGATACGCCGAAGAAATTGTGGCACAAGTCGGAGAAAACCACCGTCAACGGGGGCACACCGCTGCAGATGCAGGCCGAATCGATGCTGGAGGGGTCGATGCCTTTCAGATCCAGCAGACCCACCAACTGCAAGCCGTATTCGTCGGAAAGGCGGCGGGAATCGGTGGAGAGCCGGTAGGTAGTGAGCAACCGCTCCCCGTCAAAGACTCCGATGGTTACGGCAGTATTGCCAATGTCGATAGTCAGCAGCATTGCCGGATTATACCCCAATGGCGTGAGCCTTTTCACCGGGGGCGCGAGTCCCTGGCGTTCCCGCTTCAAAGCGCTGCCGAAAGTGGAAGTAATGGGCTTATTGGCCCATTGGCATGGGGCGGGTTTTCAAGTTGACAGGCCCGATTCCCAATGGCTACCATAGCCCTTATTCAACGGGCTTGCCCACTACTCAATTTGAACCTTGCGGGAGAGGAAATATCATGGCCAATATGGATCAGGTGCAGATAGTCAGGCAGGGCCGGGACGCCGTTGCCAAGTGGCGTGAGGAGCACCCCGGGGAGTTTATGGACTTGAACGCCTGCTATATGAGCCATACCCGCATACCCATGGTCAACCTGACGGGCGCTGATATGCGCAACTCGGACATGATGGGCGCCATGCTTCGGCGCGCCGACCTTTCGGACTGCCGCCTCAACCCTATACATTTCTATCGGGCCGATATGCGGGAAGCCAAGTTTGTCAATTCCCTGCTGAATGGCGCCAACCTCAGGGGCGCCGATTGCCGGCAGGCGGACTTCAGCAACTCCGATATGGACCGCGTCATCCTATCTGATGCGAACCTGGCCGGCGCCAACCTTCGTGGCGCAAATCTCTCACGGGCCAACCTGGACCGGGCCGACCTGACCGGAGCCGATTTGACCGGGGCCACGCTGAATGGCACCGCCCTCACCCGAACCAATCTGACCGATACAATCTTCAGGGAAAGCGACTTTTACGAAGCGGTGTTCAATTCCACACCCATGGGTGGGGCCGACTTCACCGGCAGCATAATGGGCTACACCGTATTCCAGAACTGCAACTTGAACGGCGCCGTCGGCCTGGATTCGGTCCGACATGACGCTCCCAGCACCCTGGGCGTGGACTCGCTGTTCCGGTCGGGGGGCGCTATACCGGTAGCTTTTCTGGCCGGAGTGGGGTCTCCCCAGTACCTGGATGCTTTTCAGCAGTCCATCAGCGAGGCCCCGGCGCTGTCTAACGACTACTTTATAGCCTGCGCCGCCGCTGACGTGGCTTTTGCGACAAGACTCCAGGATGACCTGCGCGCCAATGGGGCAAGGTGTTGGATCTTCCCCGAAAATGCCCGGGGCAGCGCGCTGGTTGACCGCCGAAGCACCTCTGAAGAAGAGGAAATTGAGCGCTGGATTCGGCATTACGATAAGTTGATAGTGGTGAGTTCGGCCGCCGGTCTGGGAAGCGAGACCATCAGGAACGACATCATTGCGGCAGAGGAACGACAGACCAGCCAGGATGAGTGGGTCCTTTTCCTGGTTACCGGCGACGGTTACATGAACTCGCCGCGAGACCGCTATGCCCGCGGGCTCAGCACTACCCATAAGGTCTTCGACCTGCCCGGCCAGGCGGAAAATACTGCCGAGTACCAACAGGCAGTGGCGGAACTGGCCGCTGCGCTGGTAGAAGTCCATCCGGCCAGCGCCGGACGGCCGACGCCCAGCTCCACTTCAACAATGCAGCTTTAGGTCAGCACCGTTTTTACTCTGTCGGGGTGGCCTGAGCGGCAGCAGTAAAGAGGCGCAACTCCGAATAAGAGGGGGCGGCCACTAATGGGGCCGCCCCTTCTTTATTTCAGAGCCGTCCTCACCTTAAGGAAGGTCTGAATTAGTTCCCTCGCCCCTGGTGCGAGAGGGTCAGGGTTAGGGGGAATTTTCCGGCGGCAAGCTTTCACCCCCAATCCTAACATTCCCCCATCGAGGGGGACTGAGTTTGTCAGAGGTTTCCTAAGTTATGGACAACTTCCCCCGGGCCTGCTCAGGGGGCCAGATCGCCGCCTTCTTTCCCCCCTGCCATTGCACCAGGAAGACCGACCGGCCCACCTGCCCTCCCGTTTCGGGGCTTATCCTGAACCTGCCGAAAAAGGTGTGAAATTCGAGGCGGCCGGCCGCCTGCCACAGTAGTTCGGGTTCCAGGCAGCCCGCCTCTTCTACGCACCGCTGGGCAACCAGCCCGGCGGCGCATGCCTGGGCCATTGGGTAATCTAGGGGAAGACCCGCGGCGACGGCCGCCCGAGTCAGTGACGACAGCGCCTGGTAAGGAGTAGGGCCAAAGTAAACGGTAGGAGCGGAGAAAGCCGACTCGGAAGTTGGAGCTTCCCACTGGCTGGGCCCAACAAAACCCTCTGCATGATCTCCCAGTTCCTCACGGAACCGATCGATGGGCGTGGCTACCGCGGCGGCGACCTTGGGTCGTCCCCCACCGGCCCAACTGGATACCAGCGCTTTTGCCAGGGCGATGTCGTGGCGAATTCGGCCAACCACCAGCAGCAAGTCCGGGTGGGAGTCTGCGAGCTGCTGCGCAAGGACTCCAAAGTGGGCCTGTTCGGGCGGAAACTCCAGGTGAGCCACCTTGGTGAAACCCAGGGCCAGGGCCGCCGTTTCAAGCCCTTCGCTTACCTGTTTCGGGAAGGCCCCGGCGGAGCACCTGGCCAGGGCAAAGGTGGCGGCCGTTGAGTCGGCTTGTTTCAGTAGATTGGGCAAGGCTGACAGGTACTCCCGCGCACCCGACAGTATGCCCACTACTCGACGACCGGGCTGGTAGATGGCCTCCGCCGCCCCGCCCTGGTTCCAGAGTACCTGACCCTCCTGCGCCGCGACTTCCGCCGCCGCGCGGGCAAGGCCGCTGGAATAGGGGCCAAACAGCAGGTCAACCCGGTCTTCCAGAATCAGCTTCCTGGTGGCCGCCGCCGCCCTTTCGGCAAGGCTTGCGTCGTCGTAGTGGACCAGTTCAACGCGGGAACTTATGCCGTCAACCGTGAGGCCACCCTCCCGATTTACGTCATCCACCCAAACCTTCAGTCCGGCAAGCGCCTGGAGGCCCTGGGTGCGGTACTGGCCGGTCAGCGAGGCGGGAATTCCGGTTTTGACGGTAGGCATGGCGTGCCCCAGCTTCCCGGTTGAGGCGTCATTAAAGCCAGGTTACATCCTGGGCCGGAAGATGCCGAAAGAGCTGGTGTAGCCGTGCAGGAAGGTAGTGCCGCTCACCGGGCCAATTTCCCCGTTGCAGAAGAAGCCGCCCAGGGGCACGGCGCCCAGTTTGTCACGGAACAGGTCGGTGTCGTGGTTGGGACGGCCGTAGAGGTACTGGCCCCGTCCCAGGCAGGAGAAAAGGAGCGCTCCGTGAACGTCGTTCTCACGGTTGTCGCCGGCGTACCGCTCCAATACGGCCGCCAGGTCCTGGGCAGAGGTGTCGGCGTCGCGAAGGTGGAACTGGACGAGTTGGCCTTCCTTCAACATCTCTCCGATGGCCAGCGAGCCGCTGCGGTCGTCCATGCCCATCACGTTGCGGATGAGGAAGTCTCCCTGTTGCGGTTCGTCAATGAACTCGTCCATCACCACCCCCAGGAACAGGGAGTTGCGCATCAGTCCCTGGTCTCGCTCCGAAAGGGTGGGGAACAGGGCCCGCAATACATTCAGGGGAGTCTCGCCGTCCAGGGATTCCAGCAGGTTGCGGCGGCTCTGGGTTATGCGCATGGGCTGCCCTATGGGCCGGCAGCCCTGGGCCACCACCGTGTCGATGGTGATGTTGCCGTGCAGGGCGACACCCACCGCCCCGGAGCGATGGACCCGGTTACCCAGGAACAGGGCATTTCCTCCCTGCTGCTGGCCCCCGCTGGCCAGGCCCCCGATCTTGGCAGCGCCGGCGAAGGCGAAATCCATGCCCAGGATCAGGTTCTGCACTGGGAAAGAAAAGGGATCGGCCAGCAGCACGAACTGGGGCGCATCCGCTGGGCTTACCTTTAGCAGTTCCTCCCAGGAAGCGGGACCGGCGTCCAGGTCAGGCAGGGCGTCGCCGGCCAGGTGAAAAGGTGTCAGCGTGACGTCGGGCAGGGATGCGGCGGTGATGGACAGGGCAGGACTCTGCTCCACCTCCTGTCCGTTGCCTATAATCCCGCCGCCCGAGCATCCCAGGACCAGTGGCGAGGTGTCTCCGCTCCCCAGGCCCTGCCGGACAAGCTGGGGAATGGCTTCGTAATTCTGGTGGAAGTGGGAGGAAGCGAATACCACGGCCAGGTCCGGCGCCGCCTCGCCTAATTGGTTACCAAGGCTGGCAACGCATTCGTCAATGGCCGTCTCCACCGAAGGTTGCTCGGAAATTGCGGAGGCCCACTTCATGACGATACCTCTCTAAAAAATGTATGGCCGACTACCGGCCCGTTAGTGCCACCCCAGTATAACAGTCCGGGGAAAATCGGGCGGGTATGCCCGGCCTTAACAGCAGGGCAAGCGGGTTTAGTTTGAGTAGTCCGGCTCGCCTGTTTCAATGCCGGCCCGTTTTTCAACACAGAGACACAGAGGAGCGCAGAGTTTCGCTGAGACGCCCCGTGAATCTCTGCCGATTCTGCGCTTCCGTAGTCGGGGAACCCTAAAGCGCAATTGTTCCGGTGATATCGTGGTTACAGGGGCGGGTCCCTTTTATGCCACCGGTGCCTCGGTCCAGGAACCTTAAAGCAGTCGGAAATGCGCTTCGGTAGGGACACAGTCCACGCCATTGATTGGCACCATGTCCTGGGGACAGGCGGAAAATGCTACAACCAGATCCATCTCTGCCCGCAGCGTAACATAATCGCCGGGGCCCGAGACAGGGGGCTTGAAGTCGAGGCTGTTGTCCGCCCCAACGGGTATGTTCATAAAGAGGTTCCAGGGGCTGGGCGTTTCCGGTGGTTCCAGGCCCAGTTCCGCCAGGGCCGCCGCCAGGTTGTCGGTGCAGTTGTCGTGGTAATCAGTGGAACCCAGAAGCTCGTAGCGGTACCGGTCGCACGCAGCCAGCAGGGTGTCATGAATTCCGCCCGACGTGTCCTCCGCAAGGGTTAGAATGGGGCGCCGCCGGTTGGTAACCATGGACTGGTTCAGGACCGGCATTGTCCGGCCAATGGCAGTGCGGGAATGTTCCATTGACATAAACTCGGTCAAGTCGTCCCGCCGGAAGGCCCAGGTGTCCACCACTTGCTGCCCGTGGGTGTTGATTACCCTGACCGACTGACCCGCAGCGACAAAGGCCGCTTTTCCTTTTCGTGCCGGGATCGCAATAAGGGGGTTCGACGTCATTAGGCGCCTCCTTACCCACTATATTTCGCATGGGAAACGGCCTTTAGCCTGTAAATCCCGCCCACACTTCCGGCAAACGGGCCAGGGCCTCGGGTGGCAGCGGCCCGTTTGAGGCGTACTGGACGGCCTGCTCCAGGTGTTCCATGCTTGAATACCCTACCAGCACGCTGCTCACCCCGGGGTTGCTCAGGGCAAACCGCAGGGAGGCTTCCACCAGGCTGGCAGTGTAGGCCTCCTGGACCAGGAACCGGAAGCCCTCTGCCCTGGCCTGGTCCTGGCTGTAGTCCCGGCCTGACCCGATGGGTGCGACGCTGGGGACGGCCACGGGGTGGCGTGCAACCTCTCCGCTCAATGCTCCCGCCGCCAGCACCCGGATAACCAGCACCCCCATGCCGTTGGCTGCTGCCAATCAAATCTGGTTTCCATAGTCGGGCATATCGAAGCCCTCCGGCGCCGGATTTCCTGCGCTGGGGTTTACCAGGTTGTAGACCGACTGGATGGTGTTCAATGCCCCGGCGCCGATAACCCGGTGAAGCGCGGCTGTCTCGCCCACCGCCGTCATGCCCCAGAACCTCACCTTTCCCTGCTGGCGAAGCTCCCGCAGGGCAGCCACCACCTCGCCCAGCGTTTCTTCGGGGGAGACCGACCCGCCCTCGCCCACGGTGTCCACGTGGTTGTGCATCTGTATCAGGTCTACCTGTTCCCGCTGCAGTCTGCCCAGGCTGTCGTCCACCGAGGCTATGACGTTGTCCTTAATCTGCCCAGGCTCGCGGGTGGTAACCCGAAACTTGGTGCCTACATAGACTTCCGCTGCCAGCTCCTTCAGAACCCGGCCCAGGTTGGTCTCCGACTGGCCGTTGCCGTAGGATGAGGCGGTATCGAAATAGTTGATTCCCAGTTCCATAGCCCGGGCCACCGCCCGTACCTGGTCGCCGTGTTCCCCGCGAATCATCAGGCCGCCCACGTTGCCGCAGCCGAACCCAATTTCCGACACATTGAGCCCGGTGTTTCCCAAGGGTCGATATTCCATTGCGTTATCCTCTCCGCCTTTTTGTTTCCCCATACTATTGCCTGAATTAGTTCTTCACAATCTCCTGGGGTCTGTTGCTCCTCTCCCGCCATTGCCAGCCGTTGGTGGCGGCCATATAATCGGCCAAGCTACCCATCCCAAAGGGAGGAATTTTATGCAGACCAATACTACCAAGGCCAAGCTGGCAGCCGGCGACGTGGTCTTTGGCGCCATAATAACCCGCTACGCCCCGGATCTGGTTGAGATTTTTGGCGCCGTTGGTTACGACTTCGTGATGATCGACTGCGAGCACGGCCCGATGAACCTGGACCAGGTGGAACACATGGTGCGGGCTGCCGAGTCCTTCGGTATAACCCCCATCGCCCGAATACCCAACAGCGAGGAATCCACCATTCTTCGCTTCCTCGACCGAGGGTTGCAAGGGATAATTGTGCCCCACGTCAACAGCGGTGAACAGGCCGCCGGCCTGGCCCGTTCCGCCCGCTACTTTCCCGATGGACGTCGGGGCATGGGCGGGGGCCGCGCCCACGACTATGGTGTGGGTGTTACCAGGGACGAGTCCACTACCTGGGTCAACTCTCAGCTTCTTGTTATTCCCATGGTGGAGGAAGTGGAGGCCGTCAACAATCTGGACCAGATTCTGGCAGTGCCCGGGGCCGACGTCCTGCACGTGGCTGCTTCCGACCTGGGCCAGAGCATGGGATTCCCCCCAGTGTCGGAGGTAAGACGGGTGATGGGCGAGGTGATCCCCCGGGTCCGGGCCGCAGGCAAGAACGTGGGTGTGGGGGGCAACAACCCGGCCGACGCCGCCGGCGTGGCCGAGTTTATCAAGCTGGGCGCCAACTTTGTTACCGTGTCTTCCCAGGGCCTGATGCGCCTGGCCGCAGAGGATTTCCGCAAGCGGGTGGACGAGGCGGTGGCAGCTTAACCCAGAAACCGCTTTTTACAAAGAGGAACGGAGAACAGGAGCATTTCTGAATTTCTCTGTGCCCCCTCCGTTTCTCCGGTTCGCTTTGTCAAAGAAAGAGATAAAACAGGAGGCGAGATTATGCCGGACACTACGTTGAAAAGGGAACAGATTAAGGCGGCGATGGATGCCATGATGGCCAAGGCGCTGGAGACTCCGGATGCGCCGGTGGCCATGGCTATTGTAGATTCCACGGGTAATCTGGAAGCCTATGCCAAGATGGATAACCTGCGCCTGTTCAGCAGGCGGCATGCCCTGCGCAAGGCATACACCGCCGCCATTATGGGTGGCGACAGCGGGGCCAACGCCGAGCGTATGCACAGCCAGGGCCGCAGCATCAGCGAAATGGGCGACTCCAACCTGACTCACGGCCAGGGCGGCCTGGTAATCATGAAGGACGGGGTAATTCTGGGCGGCATCGGCGTGGGGGGCTACCCCAGTGGCCAGGCCGACGAAGACCTGGCCCGCGTAGGACTGGAGGCCCTGGGCCTGTAGAAACGAGATGCGGTGAACGGCCGGCAAATGCTGAGGGGGCGGAAATGAAACCGCCCCCTCAGCTAACTTTCGCGCCAGCCCGATGGCTGGTGGTCAGGCGCTGGGCCGCTGGATAATCTCCACGCTGACGTGGTCGGGCGCTTCGATAAAGGCCACCATGGAGCCCGAGGGCATGGTCCACGGCTCGCAGATGAAATGGACGCCGTTGGAGCGGAAGTTGGCTGCGGCCGCCTCCATGTCGTCCACCTCGAAGCCAAAGTGGTCCAGCCCGTACCGGGGGTCAGTGGAACCCGCCACCGGGTCTTCTCCCTCGGCCCTGCCGGAAATGGTCATCAATGGCCTGTCGTTCAACTCCAGGATGATGGACTTGGTGGTGGACAGGGGCCGCTCCGCCACTATCACGGCGCCAAAGTTGTCGCAATAGAATTTGGCGGCGGCGTCCGGATCTTCGCTGCGAAAATGCAGATGGTTCTGGGTAAAGTTCATGGGTGAGGGACCTCCTTAAGTGGGTTGAGTATTGACGAGGGTTATTGTATACGGGCCTACCGCACCTAATCAGGGCATGGACTTGACGTGTTCCTTCAGCCACACCTTCAACTCGGCGAACCGGAAGGAATTGGTGTCAAACAACTGCATGAAATATGCGTAGGCTTCTGTTCTCATGAATCAGCCAGCAACTTTCCCAACTTCCAGTTACGCTCAACGCTGGCTTGGAAGTGGGCCATGACCTCAGGTCGCACCCCCTCCCGGGCCCTGCTTTCTATGTAGTTGCGCATCGCGTCTTCCAGTACCGCCTGGAAAGTGCTGCCTTCCCTCCGGGCAATCTCCCGCATTCCCGCCAGTAGGACCGGCGATGCCTGGCTGGAAAAATACTCTTGCGTCGATGTCATCCGTGGTGCTCCGTCTTGATGTTCATATAGTATGGGAGCGCATGAAGAGCCCGTCAAGGAAATCCTTGACGGGCGCGAACCCGGCAGAGTGTTGAATGGCTTGAGCTTCCCTACTTCAAAAACTCCCCAATCCACTGGTCGTAGTCCCCGCGGCGGGTTAGTTGGCTCATGAGGGCCGGGGAGGCGAGCTGGTCGGTCAGGTCGGCGGGGGCCACTCCTTCCCGCAGGGCCTTCATGGTGTCGTAGGCTGCCTTGACCGCGGCGGCAAAGGGCAGGTGTCCCTGGAGGGCTACGCGGACGCCAGCGCCGCTGAGGAAGTCCAGGTCGGCCAGTTCGCCGCCGGCGCCGCCCAGCAGCAGGGGAATGTTCACCTCGGCGGCCACGGCCTCAACTTCTGCACGGGTCTGGGCGCCGGCCAGGAACATGGCGTCCACGCCGGCCGCCTCGTAGGCCTTGGCCCGCTTTATGGCGTCCTCCACTCCGGTAGCCCGCAGGGCGCTGGAGCGGCCCGCGACCACCAGGGCCGGGTCCTGGCGGCCGGACAGCGCGGCCTTCATCTTGCCCACGCCCTCCTCCACGGAAATCAAGGAGCCCTCGCCGGCGGCGCCAAAGCCCAGGGGTAGCTGCGTGTCCTCAATGGTCAGGCAGGAAACACCGGCGGTCTCCAGTTCCTCCACCGTACGCTTCACGTTAAGGGCGTTGCCGTATCCGTGGTCGGCGTCCACCATCAGGCTCAGGTCGCCGGCGCGGCAGATGCGGTGAATTTGCTGGGCAAACTCCGTCAGGGTCAGGACAATCAGGTCCGGCGCGCCAAGCACGGTGCCGGATGCGATGGACCCGGCAAACATTCCCACCTCAAAACCCAGGTCCTCGGCAGCCCGGGCGGAAATGGGGTCAAACACCGAGGCGGGGTGGACGCACCGGTCTCCCGCCAGGATTGCGCGATAGCGTTCGCGTCGTGCAGTCAGGTTCATAATTCTCCTCTTTCAGTTGGACTTGAGCACGGTCAAGACTATACTACCGTAGGCCGGTGTATTCAAACATGGATGGACAGGATGAACAGGATTGCTGATGAAGGTGGGGAATGGTCCAGATACTGGGAGTTGACTTCGGCGGGGCGAGGGGAGACAACAATACCTGGTTGGCCAGGGCTTTACTGGACAGCCCTTCCTTGTCTCTGGAAGACGTCCGAAGGGTTACCCGCCGCGAGTTAACGGAAATCCTGGCCTCCTGCTCTGGCCCCACCGTCGCGGCCCTGGACTTTCCCTTCGCGCCGCCCCAAAGCTTCGCCGATTTCTGGGCCCCTGGCTGCCGAACTATGCCGGAACTGTGGTCAGCCGCCTCGGCCATTGAATATGAGGATTTCCTCGCCCTGCGGGATGAGTACGTGTCGATGCACGGCGAACCCAAACGCGCCTGCGACCCGCCCGAAAGCTACTCCTGCCTGCACATGGTGAACCCCATCATGCTCCCCATGACCTTTCGGGGAATGCGAATGCTGCATGGCCTGTGGGTTGGGGAGACAGCGAATGCCATTTCGGTTCCGCCGCTGCCGCAGTATTCCCGCCCTTGTTCGGCCGCCATTACCGAATTGCTGGAGGTTATGCCGGGAGCCGTTCTGCGCCGCCTGGGCCTGCCCTACAAGGGGTATAAAGGGGGAGCCAGAGCCTCTCAGCGGCGACAGGCTATCGTAACGGACCTGCCGGAGTTGGGCCTGCCAGTCAAGTTTGAATTCGGGGATTTTGAAGATGTAGCCCTGCGCAGCCACGACGGTCTAGATTCCATTGTGGCTGCCGTGGCCGCCGCTCTGTGGGCCTTGTCACCGGAGCTATTCCCGCAGCCACCTACTGAAGGGGAGGAAGGGTTTGATCCGGTGGTCTTGCTCGAAGGCTGGCTTTACGCCCCCAACCCAATTGAAACCCAATAACTCATTAGCGCCTGTTCGTGCAAAATCGTGGATAAACCAGTCCTTCGTGCCTCTTCGTGTCCCTTTGTGGATTGTCCGTCAGAACCCGCAGGGTGTCCACGGCCGCTGCTGCACCGCGAACATCCGGTTCGCCCGGTCCAACGCGCCAGCCTTCTTTTCCTCCACCAGGCCGGCATGGGCCAGCGTGGTGAAAGTAACCGTCCCAAGGTAGGTGGAAGCCAGGGCAGCCACGGTTACCGCCAGATCCGGCGCCGCCTCTGTGCTGCGGCACACAGACTCCTCCGTCGAGGCTTGCAACTCAAACCGGGTGGCGTTCCACGGGCAAACGTCGTCCTTGACTTCTATGACCAGTCGTCCCTCTTCGGCGTACTGACGTTGCGTTAAAGCCGCCGCCACGTCCACCAGTCGCAGCCACAGGCCGTCCCGGGTGGAGCGGCGCAGCCTCCGGGGGTCGGCCAGCATCCAGGGAAGGGGGTCGTCCACCGGCCTGCGCTCGGCCTCGGCCCGGTTCACCAGGTCGGTATCGAAACAGAAACGCCACAGGGCCGCCACCGCTTCCTGGCTAACCGCCATCAACTCCTGGACGGTTACTGTGCCTTCGTTGGTGCGGTAGCGGGCGTATCCTTCCATCCTGTCGCCTTCGTAGTAGCCCACGTAAAAGGTGCCGCCCCTGCCGCCCTGCCGGTGCTCTGGAGCCGCAGCCTCCCGTTCCCACAGGTGGGGCGCCTTCTGGAACACCCCGGGACGTCCCGCAGTGCTGCGGAGGAATACTTCTGGAAGTACCCTGCCAATATCCTCCGGATTGATGAAGGCGAACCTGCCTGGGCACTCGTAGCGTCGGGCATATCCGCTGTAGGCCCGTTCAATGGCCCATTCTTCCCGCAGCGACCCTACGCCGTAGCCGAACCTGCCGTAGATGACGCTCTCCGAGGCGAACAGGCCGGCCAGCGGTTCACCCCGTTCATAGACGTCCTTTAATTGGTGGTTCATCATCCAGGTCATGATGCCCTGGCGCCGGTGGGTGGGCTGGACGGCAATGTTGGCGACCCCGGCAATGTCCGATTCGCCGCCGGGGATTGATACCCTTTGCCGGTGGGAATGGGCGCCGCCCACTATTTGACCGTCGTCCAGCACGGCAATGGAGCGGTCGAGGTCGAAGTGAGGACGCAGCATTTCAGGATCGGCGTTCAGCCGGTTGCCGTAGGCGCGGGCCTCCACGCGAACCCACTCCTCAAACTCGGCGGCGGTTACTTGCCTCAATTCCAGCATCCAGATTTCCCTCCGGGGTGTGGGTCAATGGCCCCATGCCTCGGGACGTGCGTTCTCGACTGGAAGAATATTACATCATTTTGCCAGTGGCTACATTATGGCCCAGGCTGGGCAATTGCATTTTGGCTCTTCTCTTAACCACAGAGGCGCAGAGGACACTGAGGTACGCAGAGACTCTCTGCGAGGCTCCCGCACTCTGCGCATCCGCGGTGAAAAACTTGCTGGCATGGAGTGAGCAACCGGGTCGCTATTGTTCCCTGACTGCCTGGCGCGGTTGACATACCCTTGCCTTGCGGGGATGATAGGCACCAAATTGTAGCAGGAGGCCCGATAGTGAAGGCTGCCGTTTTGTACGAGTATGGTCAACCCCTGGTCATTGAGGATGTTGACCTGGACGAACCCAAGGCCGGAGAGGTGCTGGTCAAGATCGGCGCCGCCGGTATCTGCCGCAGCGACCGCCACTTCATGCACGGCGACGCCAACATCGCCCTGCCCGCCGTGTTGGGCCACGAGGGGGCGGGCACCGTGGAAAAGGTAGGTCCAGGCGTGACCCTTACCCAGCCGGGCGACCAGGTGGTGCTGTCCTTTGTGCCAGCGTGCGGCCGCTGCAAGTCCTGCCTGGAAGGCAATTCCAACCTGTGCGACCTGCACATGGCTACCGGCCCCTTCATGCTGGACGGTACTACCCGCCTTCACAAGGGCGACCAGGCCATTCACCACATGGGGAAGGTGGCCTGCTTTGCGGAGTATGCGGTCGTGCCCGAAACCGGTTGTATTCCCACCAACTCCGGCATACCCATGGACAAGGCCGCCATGATCGGGTGCTGCGTTCCCACCGGGGTGGGGGCCGCCATGTTTAGCGCCAAAGTCCAGCCCGGCAGCACCGTGGCCGTTGTGGGCTGCGGCGGAGTGGGCCTCAACGTGATCATGGGCGCCAAGCTGCTCAACGCCTCCCAGATTATTGCCGTGGACATCCGCGAGAGCCAGCTTGAGTTTGCCATGAAGTTTGGCGCGACCTACTCGGTGAATGCCGCCGACCGCGACCCCGTGGCGCAGGTAAAGGAATTGACCGGGGGCCGGGGCGCCGACTACACCTTTGAAGTTTTCGGATCTGCCGAGACCATCAAGGCCGCCTATGATATGTGCGCCAAGAGCGGCACGGCTACGGTGGTAGGCATTGCCCCCATCGGCGCCGAAGCTCCCATAAATGGTGTGGACATTGTGCGCAACGAGAAAACCCTGCGCGGCACCTACTACGGCTCCGCCCGTTCCCGCACCGATATGCCCACCATGATAGACCTGTATCTGTCCGGCAGATTGAACCTGGACGACCTGGTGGTCCGCCACTACACGCTGGACCAGATTAACGAAGCCTACGGCGACATGGACCAGGGCGAGGTTGGCCGGGGTGCGATAGTTTTTGACTAGGATAGTCGCCTCCAGTGAGTCCTGGCAGGGATATGCTTCTGTCTTTGGCGCCGCCGGTGTTGGATCTCGGGATTGGCCCTGTCAGCAGGCGGAGATGTGCTTGTTTTCCGCCGTTGCGGAAGCTAGCATTTGGAAACAGATAAGGCCATTGGTCGAGTTTTAAGAGCCAGATTTGTCCGATTAGGCAAGGCTGCGGTGAAAGCAATGAACATAGAAGTTGAAGCTGGGACCCGAGTAAACGTAATATCAACAGTCCCCCAAGGCGTGGCAGACAGTCCTCTGATTATGCTGTTCGTGGGCCCAAGAGCAGTGGCGTTAGAGTTGGAGGAGGCTTCGAAGATAGTCCAAAAGCTTAGTTCGGCTGCACGGACCAAGGGAAAAATCCATCTCAGAATAGATGACTTGGACTGGGAAATTCAGGCGGAAACCGCGACACGCATTGCGTTTGGAATGTCGAGAGAACTCTCCAAACTTGGGGTGGGCGCCTAATGGCGGAAGAAATAATCTCTGTGTGGAATAGCGTGGATGATTTGGTGGCCGAATTGGTGGCAACCGAAGTTGATGAACGGAAGACATTGGGTAGAGTCCAGGAAACCTCCGAACCTCTGATGATGCTTTTTTCGCTGCGAGATGCTGGTGGCAACATTGTAGAGTGGCCTATCACCCTTATCTCCGATACAGTGACCCGGAGTCAATAAACTGCCTGCCGCTATAAAATCCGCGGAAATCTATTAGGGGGTGGATTGAAACTATTGCTAGCTGGGGGTAAGGCTTTCCCGCAAAGTAGACTGGCCCACGAAGGAGAAGGCAGAGTCTACGCTTTCGTAGCCGGGCCACAGGGTTGCCCATATATTGCACTAATCCGAAGGAGGCAGTTATGCCCCGCCTGGAAACCCTAAGCGAAGTGCAGCGCAGGACCCTGGAGTTTTTCCCCTGCCTGGAGCATGACGACACACCCTGGGTTGCTCCGGACAAGCCCCTGTCCCAGTCCAAGGTCGCCCTGGTAACCTCCGCCGGCCTTCACCTGAGGGACGATCAGCCCTTTACCCGGGATACGCCCGGTGGAGAGTCTACCTATCGGGTCATTCCCAGTGACTGCGATCCTTCCGATGTGGTGCAGAGCCACTTCTCCATTGGCTTTGACCACACCGGAATCTACCGGGACATCAACGTCACCTTCCCGGTGGACCGCCTCCGCGAATTAAAGGAACGGGGAGAAATTGGCAGTCTGTCCGCCAACTATTACTCTTTCATGGGCGCCCTGCGCGACGCCAGCACGGTGATTAACGAAACCGGGCCCGAGGTGGCCCGCTGCATGAAGGGCAAAGGTGTGGACGTAGCGCTTTTGACCCCTACTTGACCCCTCTGCACCCACACCGTGAGTGTGCTTGCCAGGGTATTTGAGGAACACGGTATCGCCACCGTCGCCATTGCAATGGTGCGGGAGCACGCCGCCAGGGTTAAACCGCCCCGAGCCCTTTTTGTTCCCTTCTTCTTCGGATTTGCGCTGGGCAACCCCAATGATCCCGACCACCAGCACTGCGTACTGAGGGCCGCATTTGACCTGCTTCAGCATTCTGAAGGCCCGGTACTGGCGGATTTTCCAGACGACGGCGCCCCCGCCATAATGCCCCAGGCTTCCCAGGTTGAGGCCGACGCGGAGCAGGCGACCCGCAGCGCGGCCGACGAGGTTACCGCCCTCCGCGCCTTTTACGAACGGTGGGTGGAAAATCACGGCGGCCGAACAGCGGTGGGGCTGTGCGGCATTCCCCAGCGGCGCTTCCGGGGCGTCATCCGATTCCTTGAGGTCTGCGCCACGGGAGAGGATGCTGCCGACATGGATGAAAGACCCGCCGGCGTTTCCAAGCCCCAGTTCATCCGTTACTGCGTGGACGACCTGAAGGCCTTCTACTACGAGGCCCGGATGGAGCAGCACAAGGACGCCGACGAGGACTCGCTTCACCGCTGGTTCTGGGGCAGCACCGCCGCCGGCAAACTGGTAGCCGACCTGGCCGCCACTCTGAACGAATCTGACGACCCGGTTTTGAAGGGCGCTGCCTACGGCCTGGCCCGGTAGCCGACCGTGCTCGAGG
>JAJEDS010000029.1 GCA_022821365.1 Dehalococcoidia bacterium
CGATGGAAAGGTGGTGTTCCAGCACGGTGTTGAGTACCTGAATTCTTGCCTGTTCTCGCTGTTTCAATGTCACTTCCTTCATAAGGGTGACATTTTCGCTGACCAGTTAGCTGGTGACTTAATCGTAGAACATCAACAGCCCCTGGCGCCGACTTTGGGCCAACTCGACTAGTCCTTCCTGCACCAGGTATCGGTTCTCATCCAGCAAGGGGACCATGTCGGCGATGGTCCCCAGGGCAGCCAGTTCCAGCAGGCGGCGGGGCAGTGGCCGTCCCATCAACTGGTAGAGGCCCTGAACCAGTTTGAACGCCAGGCCGGCTCCGCAGAGGTGAGGGAAGGGATACTCGCTGCCCGGCAGTGCGGTGTTGATTATCGCGGCGGCCTCGGGAAGGGTGGCTGGGGGAACATGGTGATCAGTGATTATGACGTCGATTCCCAGGGATCCGGCCAGTTCGACTTCCCTTACTGAAGAAACACCGCAGTCCACGGTTAATATAAGCTCCACGTCGCGGTCGGCCAGGAACTGGACTGCCTCCTCGGAAAGGCCGTGACCTTCGGCAACCCGGTGGGGCAGATACGGTGTGGCTTCAATACCAAAATCGGCCAACCCTTCCACCAAAATGGCAGTTCCGGTAATACCATCCACATCGAAGTCGCCTACTATCCCTACCCTGGTCGCCTGGCGAAGCCTGCACAGAGCGTCCTCCATGCCGGAGAGTCGCATGGGGCAGTAGGGCAATCGATGGGGAGGATTCAGGAACAGGCGCAGTTGTTGCTCAGTCTCAATGCCGCGGGCAGCTAATACCCTGACCAGGGGAGGGGGCACACAGGCGTTCAGGCCAAGGTCGCCGCCCGCTCCCGCTACTTCTTTCAGCTTCCATTTCTGCATTGTGTTTTCTTTTTCCGCCTACAAGTGAGCGGGTTCCGCGCAGGCGAAACCCTTTGGGAAATTGGCTAGGGCATTCAAGATGAACTTGAAGGAAGTCCGGTGCGGTGAACGCCGGCATTGAACAGCAGGGAACCAGAGAGAGACTAACCCATCACGCAGTGATGTGGCTACGTGCAACTGTCAGTAGCTTTAGCTGGGGGGAGTGGACGGGGGCTGGCTCGGAGGTGGGGGCTCGTTGTTTCTGCGAGCTTCCCGGCGCCGGCGGCGCAACTCCTGGCGTGCCAGGTTGGCTGAAGTAATCCGGTCCACGAAGTTGCTGATAAAGATATAGCGGAAGTCGTAGCCCCACGCCGTGTCCCATGCGGCCCACAAGGTGTAGAGAAAGAGCAGAAAGGCCATGACGAAGGCCACCAGAGTTACCTGAGATGGTACCGCTCCGGCCTCAACGCCAGCGCCCGTAAAGTAGGCGACGAAAACCAGGACAACGAGCAACAAGTGTACGAGGGTGGCCTGCATACCCTGAAACGCGCCCCAGGTTGACTGCTGGTTCCGGAATGCGCGGGAAATTACGTAGGCGATGATGGGGCTAGGCAACAATGCAAACCCCACGTTTCCCAGGATAGGAAACATGGGGACTCCGAACAGTAAGGGGGCGGCGTGGGCAACAGCTCCACCGACCCGCTCCATCCTGGTGAAAACGGGACGGTCTTCCACTTCGTCAGGTTGAGGTCGGCGGAACATAGAACCTGTGCCCCGTTAACCGGCCCATCCCGGGTCGGTAAAAACCAGAACAGAGTTGTGTCCGCCAAAGCCGAAGGAGTTGCTCATGGCTACGTTCACCTTTACCTGTCGGGCCGTCAAGGGCGTATAGTCCAGATCGCATTCAGGGTCAGGGTCCACCAGGTTTATGGTGGGAGGAATAACGTCATTCTGAATGGCCTTCACGCACAGGGCGGCTTCCAGGGCACCACCGGCGCCCAGAAGGTGACCGGTCATAGATTTGGTGGAGCTGATGGGGACGCGGTAGGCTTCCTCTCCCATGGCGAGCTTGATGGCCTTGGTCTCCTGCCAGTCGTTAAGTGGCGTGGAAGTGCCATGGGCGTTGAGGTAGTCTACTTCAGAAACATCCACCGTGGCGGCCTTGAGGGCCAGCCCAATGGCATTGGCGGCGCTCTGGCCGGTGGGATTAGGCTCAGTGAGGTGGTGGGCGTCCGATGTAGCGCCGTAGCCCCGCAATTCTGCCAGGGGTGTAACTCCCCGTTGGACCAGGTGTTCCTCGCTTTCCAGTACCAGAACTGCGGAACCCTCGCCCATTACAAAGCCATCTCGGTCGCGGTTGAAGGGCTTGCTTGCCCGCGAAGGGTCTTCATTGAACCGGGAGAGGGCTCTGAGAGAATTGAACCCGGCCACAGCGATGGGAACTATGGGGGCCTCACTGCCGCCTGCCAACACAACGTCCGCCTGGCCTCGCCGGATCATTTCCCATCCCTGGCCCAAAGCGTCTGCGCCGCTGGAACAGGAGGATACCACGCAGTAGTTGGCGCCCATGGACCCGGTGACCATGGACACCTGGGCTGAAGCCATGTCTCCGAGCATCATGGGGATCAGGAAGGGTGTGACGCGGCGTGGGCCCCGGTCACGGAGCACATCGTACTGTTGGGAGAGGGTGAGAATTCCCCCTATGCCGCTGCCGATGATGGCGCCAACTCGGAAGGGGTCTTCATCCGCCAGATCTATTCCAGCGTGGCGACAGGCTTCCTGGGCGGCCACGGCCGCGAACTGGGCAAATCGGTCCATGCGGCGGCTTTCCTTGCGCTCCAGGTAAGCTTCGGGTTCGAATCCTTTAACTTCTGCGGCGAAGGTGGTGTCGAAACCGCCGGTGTCAAAGGCAGAGATGAAATCGACACCTGATCTGCCAGATACGATTGCCTTCCAAGTGGACTGAACGTCAAGACCCAAAGGACTTATAACTCCCAAGCCGGTTACAAAAACCCTTTGCGCGGAATCGCTCATTTTGTCCTTTGCCTTGAAGCTGTTCTGTGTACCGAATCTATTGAACTGTCCTTGAAGCACTCTACCAAGGTAACCCTGGGCGGGTCCCAATGAAGCCGGTCAACAAAGGGAGGGCTCCCTCCCTTACAGCAACCGACAGGCCCGGAACCAGCGCCTTGCCGAGTTCACAAGCCTGCCTAAACTTTCAGAAGAGCCCTGGCGCTCCCCCCACTATTCCTTGACTGGGCGGCGCCGAGAAGAAGACTCCACTACCACCCGGTTAACCATGTCGTAAATTTCGGTGATCTTGGCAGAAACGTTGTCCGCCAGGTCTTTACTACCCACGCTCACTGGATCAGACATACTTCTCAGGGAATCTGTTAACTCGTTGACCTTCAAGTTAATGTTGTCGATGAGATCACGCTGGGCGTTGGCCAGGGGCTGGGACATGCCGCGCAGGGTTTCGGCAAGTTCGTCCACGCGCTGGGATATGTTCTGGCCGAACTCCTTGCCGGCCACGGAAACCGGGTCGGCGAGACTCTGCATGTTGTGAGAAGCTTCGGCGATGCGGCTGCTGATGGAATCGCCCAATTCGTTGCCTGTAGTAGCCACCCTAAGCTTGTATGACCTCAGAATGCGGAATATACGTCCGTACAGATTATCGATCGAGACCAATTTGTCGGAATACCGGTCAAAGAGTTCCCGGCTTTCCTGCATGGTCCAACGCTTGTCGTAGTGGACGAACTGCCGACCAGTGTAAAGATGATAGGGCCGGACCTCTCCCTCTCTCAGCAGTTCACCGTCTTCGTTGAGGGGTTTGAGGTCGGTCCAGTTTGAGGTAGCGGGAAGGGGCGTCAACAAATTGGCAGTCTGGTACCTGCTGTGCTGGGTAACCCAGTCTGCCAGGTTCATTATGTCCTCCTCTCGGTCAAAGGGGAGGCCGATAATGGTCATCGCGACGACTGAGAATTCCATGGCGTTCAGCGTGAGCAGATCCTGTTCCATTTGCCCAGGTTCCTGGCGTTTGTTGACCGCCAGGAGGTTTTCGGCATTATTGGACTCAACGCCCAGGTAGAGCATCTTGATGTTGGCTTCTGCCATGGCAGTCGCCAATTCCGGGTCCTGGCCTATTTCGGCCCGGGCCTGGCAAATCATGTACATGTTGTCCGTGTGGCCCTTCCAGTTCTTGAGACGCTCCAGGCGCTCATTGCGGAACTTGACGGCTCGCAAGGGCGGCGTGTGCAGGTCGTCGGAAATGAAGACGTTGAACCTGCCGTTGCGGGAGGTGTGCAGCAGGCCCTCGGATGCCAACTCCTGCAGTTGGTGGAGTCGCTTGATTTCCGTTTCCCGGGGAATCATCCGGTACCCAAGGAACTGCTGGATTACCTGGCAGTATGTTCAGTTCTCGGTGCATCCCCGTACCGTTTCCAGCACTCCGCCGGGCATGGGATGATCTGGAGAGAGGTCTTTGATGGACCGGTAGTCGGGCAATTCTGCAAAGGCGGGGTTCACCAGGCCCTGCCGGCGAGTCTGAATGACCTGGCCATCCTTGCGGTAGCTAATGCCTGGCACCTTTTCCAAGTAGGCTTCCCTGGTTCCCTCGGGATGGGTCAGCATCAAGTCACAGAGGGGAGCGATGATGTCCTCGCCCTCTCTTTGGACGATGACGTCGAAGTTGCCAAGAGCAAAAGCTTCTTCGGGCAGCGGACTCATTTGAGGTCCACCGCCGATGGTGACCAGGTCGGGATGGTACATTTTCGCCAGGCGCGCAAGGTGATATGCGCGCGGGGCTTCGTTGATCAGGGCCGTGACCAGCAGAACGTCCACGTCCTCCAAGTCCTTATCAGGATCCATCAGTCCGCTGCGGTCCTCGAACCAGATTTCCCGTTCATAAAAGAAGGGGCCCTC
Organism: Dehalococcoidia bacterium; assembly: GCA_022821365.1. Lineage (GTDB taxonomy): Bacteria > Chloroflexota > Dehalococcoidia > Lucifugimonadales > UBA3495 > Bin22. The sequence continues at coordinate 4,790 of JAJEDS010000029.1, forward strand.
TTCCCACTGGCCCAAAGCGGTAGAAAGAAACAGCATGCCCTGCCTGGGAATAGCCATATATTCAAAGTTGCCGCCGGCCGAAGCCGGCTGGACCATTACTACCCGCTTGATCCTGGACGCTGTCGTAGCCATTTCCTCACCTTTTACGTGCCTGGGCAGCAGGGGCTCACGATGTATTATTTAGATATAAGATATTATCGTATTTCCCCGTTTTATTCAATAATGCTGGTTGGCGAACGTGTACTGTGCCTTAGGGAGTTGGTCTGAAATCTTGAGGGGACTTTCCTATTTCATACTTTTTGCCCGTTAAGTGAACCTGGGCAAAATTTCCTCGGCGATAGTCTCAATGTGGCGCATTCTGTCTTCCCTGGGGCAAGCAACACTGAAAACAATGTGCTTGGCTCCTGCTTCAATGTATTCCTCTAGTCGGCGGGCGCACATTTCAGGGGTGCCCAGCAAGCAATAATTGCGGACTATGTCCAGAAAGTCCCCGCCATATAAATACCTGCCGCCAAGGGCTTCAGCTGCGGCTTCCGCGGCCTCCTGCTCCGTTGGGTAGATGGAAATGTAAGGGAAGTACGCCCACTGGAACAAGGAAAGATCCCGATCTTCCTCTTCGGCCATGGCCGTAATCCTGGCAACGCTGTCCCGGTACCGCTCGGGGCTGTAAAAGTATGGGAACCAGCCATCTCCAAACCGTACGGCCCGACGCATCGCTGCATCCCTTCGGCCGGCCACCCAGATTGGAGGGTGCGGGTCCTGCGTAGGTGGAGGGTTTAATGCGGAATTCTCGAAGGCGAAGTGGCGGCCGTTGAATGAGACTTCATCACCCGACCACAAACGCCGGAGAGCGTCCAGGCATTCGTCGGTGCGGCGGCCTCTTTGACGCACGTTCAGCCCCGCAGCCTCGAACTCCATGGGAAACTCGCCGCCAATGCCCACTCCAAGGGTAAGCCTGCCACGGGAAGCAATGTCCAGGGAAGCCGTCATCCGCGCCAGTACCAGGGGTTGGTAGAAGGGAACCAACAGTATGGAAGAAAGCAAGCGAATCTTCTCTGTAGCTCCGGCCGCGACACCTAGCAAGGGCAGCGAAGCATGCGTGGGACCCGGGGGGCTGCCCCGCATAAAGTGCTCACCCACGGAGATGTACTCGAAGCCGAGGCCTTCGAGCCATGCCGCTTCTGCGGCAATTTCAGCGGCACCCAGCACCGCGCTTGCGCCAAAGTGAAGTCGGGGATGTATCATAATGTCGCCCTATTTGAGCGGCCACGACCGCAGGAATTGGTCGAGCGGTTGCAGTCGTTTGGGTCGCGCTAACATTGACGTTTGCCACAGGAGAGTTGAGCGGCACGCCAGGGTTTATATTACAATAATAGGGGAGAGGATGGCGTTCCTGTGGACTAGGACAGGTTCAAGCTTATTGAATCGCCTTTTGGGAGCAGGTCATGACGGTGTTGTTGACTGGGTCAACGGGTTTTCTGGGCCGGCG
>JAJEDS010000132.1 GCA_022821365.1 Dehalococcoidia bacterium
CTCGAAAAGTACCAGGGCCAGCATGCCGCCGAAGGCCGCATCCTTCCAGTTAACGTGAGTATGGGAGAAGTTATGGTAGGCAACGGTGAACACCAGCCCGGTAACGAGAGCCGGGAGAATGGCCGAAACTGAACCTATCAGCAACTGCAGGACTGCCGGCAATCCACCCATGGACGGAATCCGTTCCCCTCCCTCTCCCAGGGAAATCTGCACAAATATACTGACTCCGATAGACAACAAGAGGGCGATACCCAGCGCCCCGGTGAAAATCGCTTCCGCAACCCGGCCTCGCAGTGTGGTCAGGCTGTCCGATTCAAACACCCGGTTGATTGCCCGGTTTGCGGCCATGAACAGCCCGTTGCCCGAGAACACCAGCGCTGCCAGGGCCAGCGCCCCGAACGCTGCCGAATTGTCGAGAATGTTCCCCACTGAATCGTGAAAGAGCCCCGTTGAAGCCGGAAAATAATAGGACACCAGGTCATCCAGCACTGCCCTGATAGTTTCCGTTTCGGCAACCAGGGAAAAAACAAAGATGGACAGCGCCACCAGGGGAAAGAATGAAAGCACCGTAAAATAAGCCAGTGATGCCGCCAGGTCGCTGGCCCCCGCATTCAGGAGCAGGCGAAATGCCCGGACCATCGCGGCGACCCTCCAGGCCGTTTTTCCCTTGGGCAGCTCCCGGGAAAGCCTTTCCGCCACCGACAGGAGCTGCTGCTGCACCTCGGGTGAACGATGCGTCCTTTGCAGGGAGACCCTCCGAACAACCTCTTCCCTTACCCTGTCTCCGTAGCTCCGGTCAACTTGGTAGGCGGCGGTAACGGCGGCATCGGCGGCGACCGTTATAATGGCGGACGTTTCCTCTTCGCCACCGCCTGCCCGTTCGGCCTCTAATAGGATCGTGTCGACGATTTCGCCGGCGAGCATCGACACGCTTTCCGGCTCGTGAACCTCCGCTTCCGCGGCGCGGTCCACGAGAAGGGCGGAGGTGGCGCGTATCGCGTCTGCCAGGTCTCCTCCGACGGCCGAAATTCCCGACATTACACCGCCAATTCCCGCCTTTACGGCGTCCCCCAAGTCGCCGCCCGCTTCCATCACTGCATCTATTGCCGCGTCTACCGCTACTATCGCCGCTTCGGTTGCGTTCATACCGGCTGCTGTTGCGCCCACTATGGCGCCTTCCACCGCTTCCTTGCTTACCGCTGCCAGTTCCTCAACCCTGTCGCTGCTGGCGCTGATCGCCCCGGTTACAATATCCCTGACTGCCGGAGCAGTAACGGTTACCACCTGTTCGGCTCCCTCGATTACCCCGATCACCGCATCCTTGATGAAGCCCGTAGTTTCGCCTCCGATTTCGGCGGCAGCCTTCACGGTCCCTTCCACGGTGGCCCTGGCCAGGTTGCCCGCCCCCCTGCTCATAGACAGGCTGCCCCGGGCGGCCAGCCGTGCCGCGGCGCGCACGTCAGAGCCGGTCAACTCCCGGGCATCGCGCAGCCGCTCCAGGAGAAAGGGCCTCAGCCGCCTGGCGACGGCATGTGAGGGCTGGTTGCGGTTATCCAAGGCTGTTCGCTCCCTGCAGGGCCTGGGCTCTGCAAATGGCCAAAATCACAGATTCAAAAGGGTACACGCCGTCAGACCCGGGCCGCGGGCCTCGAGAAAACACTCAGTGAAGTGAAGTGGAGGAGTCCGAAAATCCGGGGGCGGGTCAGGACCGGTTTCAACTCACCCACGTCCCGTCCCTGCCGGTCTAGGGGCCTGGAAGCCCGACAATATTTGTGGCCCGTACAGTCCTCCGCACCCGCCGAGGCCGGCGCTGCCGGTTCCTGACCATTGTCTGCGGAACCTGGAGTAGTCAGGACTTGATTCCCCTCTTATTCCAGGTTCCGCATCTCCATCAATTCCCTTCGGTCGCCCCCCCAGCAGCGAACCGGGGGAGGAACCGACAAGCTGCTCCAATCGGGACTCTCCTTCTCGGTCTGACCGGCAAGTCAGTCTCGCTGCTATGGAGGCCCAAATGTGCTGGAACCACGGAGTGGTCAGGAACTGGTGGTCTCCCGGTTCGGGTTGGCCAAGTCGGGACGGACCACAACCCTCACACCCTGAATGGTTCCGGTAGCGGCGTTCCTCACGGCGTCGCCGGCCGCATCGCTGATGTCGTAAGCGGCTTCAATGGCGCCGGTGGCTACTGCCGAGGCTGCCTGCTCAGCGTCCACGCCAACATTCTTTGCGGCATCAATGGATCCCCGCACTGCGGCCACGGCAACCTGGGCCAGGTCTTCCCCGGTTTCTGCGGCGCTCCGGATCAACTGCCTGGACGTGTCCCTGGCGGCCGTCACCACATCTCCACCGGCGGTCGCCACCGCAATTACGACCCCGGAAACCGTGCCTTGCGCCGCGGTGGTAAAGGCGCCGCCAATTTCGCGGGTCCCCTCAATGGCGCCCCGGGTTACCTGGACCACCGACTCTTCCGCGGCGAGGCCCACGGAGGCTCCACCCCGCAGGGCGCCCTCCACCGCGTGCTGCGCCGCCGTGCCCAGTTCCGCTCCCGCGTCGCTGGAACCGCGTATGGCTCCCACCACCACATCGTGAAGCATCGTAGTTGTGGCCGTCGCAACCTGGCCTGTACCCTCGATAACACCGATTACTGAATCCCGAATCAGCGAACCGGCTTCACCGCCAATTCTCCCAGTAGCCTGCAGGGCCCCGACTATTGCGTCCTGGGCCAGACTTCCCGCCTCTCCCCCTATTGACCGTGCCGACTTCAGGGCATTTACGGTGGCGTCTCTGACTGCATCCAGCGCGGCTTCAGTAACCTGGCCTGTGCCACGCAGCGTGCCTGTCAACGCGTCCCTTACCCCGATCCCCACTCTGCCTACAATTGACATTTTCCTTCCTCCACTTATCCAGGTGTCATGCCATTTCCCTTAACCGGGTTGCCATGCTGCGACAATATTACCAAAATGGGCAATATTCTTTCAGCCGACAGGAAACCGGATTCCTGCCTGCGGAACCACACGGGTAAAGGGACGGCCCAAGCCTTGAACTAAATGGCCTCCCTCAAGAAAATACTGTTGGGCGTCGTATGGTCAACCCCGTCGGCGGTCCGTACCACGGTAGCCATCAAGCCTATTGAACGAATTTGTGCCCGTTCGGTTCGGAAGTTGACCATCTGACCCTCAACGTAATGCTCCTCGACGTATCTCGCCGCCAGCAGGTTTTCAAGCAGGCCCCGTCCCCCTATGATCAGGCCGCTCACCACCAGCCCCAGCGCGCCGGTAAGACAGATGGCCACCACTACCACCGGCAGGTCTGCGGCTACCCCCGCGGCTTCCAGGGCAATGACCACTACTGCGATCAGTATGGAGATCCGAACAACGGCCCCCACGATGGGGCCCGGCACCGTCCCGTTCCGGTCGGCCACGGCCTGCGCCGCCCTGGCCAGGCGTTCCGCCACGGTGGTTCCGGCATAAAGCAGCACCAGCACAATCACCAGGATCGGCGCGAACCATACCACCCTGTCGATAACCGACGACACCGCCTCCAGCCGCAGGAGAAGGGCGGCCTGGGCAACACCCACCAATACTACCGACCAGCGGGTCAACCTCCGCAAAGTCATGCTGGGTGAGGCGGTAACTCCCGCCATCGCTGCCAGTTGGGAAATTCGCTGCCCCCCGCTGGACGAGTCCAGGCCGACCCGGTTGCATACCGCGCCGACCGCCCGGTCCAGCAGCCATGCCAGCAGCAGGCCCAACAGCAGAATGCCGATGGCTCCCAGTATCAGGGGAGTCAAGTGAGCCAAATCCGTACCAAGTAACGCGAACTGGTCCAGCACCGGTCCCATTTCAGACACGCTCCCGCTGCGGCATTGACGTTAGAATCGTGGCGAGTTCGCCCAGGGCACGGCGGTGGTAGCTCCTGCGCCGTATTGTCCTTATGGCATCGATGGCTGGCGTGCCCGCCGGAACTCTTGAGTCCAGGGCCAGCAGGCGGGCCAACTGCAGGACCCGGGCGTGCAGCCTTACCTCCGACTCGCACTCGGCGCAGTGAAACCCGTCGGCTGCATTGCTCAGGCCGTCCACCAGGGCGCGTGCCGCCTCATCTATCTGATTCTCGTCCAGGTGAGTGGTTGGAGATTCGTGATCATTCATTGCTAACGTCATCCGCCTCCAGGAGGCATTTCTTAAGAGAGGAACGAGCCCGGCCAAGCCGCATCTTCACTGCCGCCTCGGTGATTTCCAACTGTTCCGCAGTTTCCCGTATGGAAAAGCCCTCGATATCCCGCATTACAAACACCGATCGCTGCCCCAGGGGAAGGGAGTCCACCAGGGCGCGAAACCGCTGCAGCGCGTCCAACCCTTCGACTACAATGTCTGGACCGGGCAGGGTATCCGGCTCGTCATCCGGCAACAGCATGGCCGGGGTGCGCCGCAGTTCATCCACTGCTAGGCGCACGGCAATCTGCCTCAGCCAGCCGGACAGCGCCCCCGGCTGCCGCAGCGTCGCGATCCGCTCGTGGGCCCGGAGGAAAGCATCCTGGCAAATGTCCTCGCTCAACGCATGGTCCTGGAGCAGCCGGTACACCGCGGCGTAGACCATGGCTTCGTGACGCTGAATCGCGACGCTGGCGGCGGCCAGGTCGCCCCGTTGCCACCGTTGAGCAAGTACTGCGTCGGATTCGTCGTCAAACACAAAGACGCCTTCTTCACCCTGGACGCCCTTTCGATTGCTATGCTCCTGGGCGTTGCTGATTCGTATTTCAACCACTACTGAATTTCCTCTGAGCTATTGCTCGAAGGTTCAGGCCCCATTCGGCCTGTTCTTGTAGTCAGCGGTGAGAGCCAATACCCTGCATAAGGTGGCAGCATTGCCTGCCCTGTTATACGTAACCAGCAGGCAAACATCATCAGGCCAACCGATGTGCCGCCGCCACCGTCAGTTGCTCGTTTACAATTAAGACGGACCTGGACGCAAAAAAGTAACGCTTCCCAAAAGATTCGGGGCATCAATCCCTGCATGAGAATGGGGGGAGTTCCAGTGCGGGTTCAAATCAGGGGTTTGTTACGGATAACGGATGGTTCCCCGGCAGCGCCGAGAGCCTCAATTGCTGGTTCATGCCTGTGTGGCGGTAATCATGCAACGGTACAACGTCCGGCCGCAGGGCACATGGGGCAGATTGGTACCGGAAAATCTCGCAGAAGAATCAGGAGCGGAATAGTCGGACAAATGCTGGACAGGCCCACGCCGCCAAGCGTCCCTGCACTCAACCCGACCATAACTCCCGGATCCCTCCCGTCAGGTCATGGCCTTTAGCCGCCAAGGCAGGCAATATCTTGGAGCAGCCAGCGGTCCCGGTTAATCCCTACTGTGGTACCAGATCCGCCACCCTTGGCATAACCTCTTCCGCCAGGAGGCGGGTGGACTTGTCCCACCCTTCCTGGTTCTGCCAGTGGTCGTACACCAGCACCAGCAGCCCGCCAAAGCCGCCCACGTCCTCGTACAATTTGCGGATTTTGCCTGCTACGGTTTCCGGGGAACCTACCAGCCACATGTGATCAGCCATGTATTCAGGAGTAACCGCTTCGTCGGGAACCTCAGGGTCGTCCTTGAAGACGTGGATGAGGTTGAACTCCCGGAAGATGTTGAGCAGGTAGTCCCGCCACACCCGGGCGGTCATGCCGCCGACCGCCGCGGCCCGGGCTTCCTCATCGGTGTCGGCCACGTAAACGTCCCTGACCAGCCGCCACTCCTTGCGAGAGGGCGCGCGGCCGGCCTTCTGCGCGCCCTCTTCTATGGCCTCCCAGTGGCTCAGGCAGTAGTCGGTGTTGAAGGCCAGGCTCATGGGAATGAACCCCCGTTCCCCGGCTATAACCAGCGTGGGCGAACGGTAGCTGGCAGACGCCACCGCAATGGGCGGATGGGGCTGCTGGTAGGGATAAAGGAAGGGTTGCAGTACGCCGTACATTTCTTCAGGGACATTTACGTTCCAGAACTGCCCCTTATACTCCATGGGTTCCCGGGCCTGCCAGATTTTCAGGATGATGTCCAGGGACTCGCGGGTCATTTCACGGTGCTGGCCGTTGTTGCCGTCAACGTCGAACAGTGCCCAGTCGCTGGGAAGGCCGCTGGACCCGATTCCGAACATGAACCGCCCCTGGGCAATGTGGTCCAGGTAGGCGACCCGGTGGGCGAGTTCCGCCGGATGGTGGTAGGGAAGCAGATGGACGCCTGATCCCAGCTTGATGTTATTGGTGCGCTGCAGGGCCTGGGCAATCATCAGGTCCGGGGCCGGTATGGGTTCCCAGGGAGCGGTGAAATGCTCGCCGATCCAGGCCTCGTCATAACCCAGTTTGTCGGCCAGTTCCAGGTAGTTCAAGTCCCACTGGTGCGAGTCGAAGATGTTCCGCTCCGGTGGATGGGACGGCATCATAAACAGCCCTAGTTTCATGGGTTCTCCTTCTTTCCGTCGGTTTTGAACCAGGCCTTGGCCGACGCTGTCACAATTCATGTACGGTGGGGAGGACTTCCCGGCCCACCAGTTCAATGTGGTCCAGCACCTCTTTACGGGACATTTCCGGGTAGAACAGGCGCAGAGAAATGTGCGTAAACCCCAGTTCGCGGTAACGGGCTATCTGTTCCACGCACTCGTCAGGACTGCCCACTATGAATGTGTCATCCATCAGACCTTCCAGGTCTCCGGTAATCTTGCTGGTCAGTTCGTCGTCGGTGCCCTGCAGACCGTGCTGTTCGTATACCCGGTACTTGGTTTCAAAGCCCCGCCTGGCGGCTTCCAACGCCTCGGCACGACTCTCACCGCAGAAAAACTCCCTGACGATAACCATGTCTTCCGGTCGCTGGTGCCCGTGGTCTTCCAGGGTCTGGTGGTACAGGTCTATTTGCCGCCGGATGGTCTCGAAGGGCTGGGCTGGGCCGATAAACAGGGTATGCCCCTCCCTGCCAACGCGCCGGATTGCTGCATCGCTCATGGCCGCCAGCCAGATGGGCGGATGCGGCTGCTGGTAAGGCCTGGCGGTGGGACGAGCGCCGGAAACGTGGAAGAAACGTCCGTGGTGAGTTACTTCCTCCTCAGTCCACAGCCTGATCATCAACTCCAGGGCTTCCGAGCTTCGGGCCGCCCGGTGGGCCATGGTGGTGTTGAAAGCCTCGCTTTCTTCGGGCCGGTAACCCAGTCCCAGGCCCAGGATGAAGCGCCCCTCGGATATGTGGTCCAGGGTAGCCACCTGCTCCGCCACGTCCACCGGGTTCATCAGGGGCAGCAACAGCACAGAGGTCGCCAGCTTCATGCTTCCCGGCTCGGCGGCCAGCCTGGCCAGAATAGGGAAGGGTTGAAAGCGCTGGAAGGGGTCAATCAGGTAGTGGTGGGCCCAGCAGTATATGTCAAACCCCGCGTCCCGGGATGCGCGAAACTGCTCCAGGTGCTCCTGCCATTGCTGCTGCAGGGAGATGGTGTCCCGCAACACCACCTGGCCTACCTGGTATCCCACTTCCATGCAAAACTCCGGCGCTGCGCTCGACGGACCAAATCGTGGCTGGGAAACGATTCCGGCAGGGCAAAACCATTTGTGCCCTGCCGGAAATAAACTATTCGTAAGGCTGGAGCTTGACTTCGTGAAGCGCCGGTATGACCTCTTTGCCCAGCAGTTCGATGGACCGCATCACGTCCTTGTGGTCCATGTGCCCTTCGTTGCCGTAGATGTGGACGTAGCCCGGGCTTAACCGCTCGATCACTTCCGTAAGCTTGCGGGTTACCGTCTCCGGATTGCCGACGATGATGTTGTTCACGCCCTGCAGCTGCTCGTAGCTAAGTCCCACCCCCAG
>JAJEDS010000298.1 GCA_022821365.1 Dehalococcoidia bacterium
TACCAGGCCCAGGGAACCGGCACCGACGACTTTCTTATCACCGCCCGTTCCCGCGGCCAGCGCAGTTGGCAGGACCTGGCAACCGCATGGGAAAACGTGGACGTGGGCCTGGGGGGCCTGGCTCAATCCCTGGGCAGACTCTACTCATTCCTCCAGGATACTGAGTTCCCAGTGAAATCCGACGAAGAGGAGGCCGCTGCGTCCGGCGACGTTTCTTCCCTTATTTCAGAGTGCAGCGCGCTGCAGGGCAATGCGGAAGAGTTGAAAGACCAGCTGGCTTCCATCATGGCAAGGGAGGACCCCTCCAGGATTCACTGGCTCAAGCTGGACCAGACCAGGGGAGAGGTCAGCCTGAACTCCGCCCCCCTGGAAGTGGGTCCCACCCTGCGGCAGCAGCTTTTCGACGAAAAGGACAGCGTCGTCCTCACCAGCGCCACCCTCAGCGCCCACGGTACATTCGATTACGCCCGCCGTCGCCTCAACCTGCCCGATGACAGCGACGAGTTGCTGGTAGGTTCCCCCTTTGACTACCGCAAGGCTGCCCTGCTGATGATCCCGGAGGATATGCCCCAGCCACAAACGGAGGGATACGTGGAAGCGATGGGCCGCGCCATCATCGACTTGTCGCTTAACCTCTCCGGCAGGACCATGGCCCTTTTCACCTCATACTCGGCCCTGCGTAACGTCGCCAACCGCATCCGCAACCGCCTTGAGCAGCACGGCATCGAAGTCCTGGCCCAGGGAGTTGACGGTCCACCCGCCCAGATCAGCCGCCGCTTCGTCGATAATCCCAAGGCCGTCCTGCTTGGCACCAGCAGTTTTTGGGAAGGAGTGGATTTCCCCAGCGGCGTAATGCGCGCTCTGGTCATCACCAGGCTCCCTTTCCAGGTGCCCACCGACCCCGTGGTCAAGGCACGCTCGGAACAGTACGAAAACGCCTTCAACGACTTCTCTGTTCCCCAGGCAGTCTTGCGTTTCCGCCAGGGCATGGGCCGCCTGATACGCAATAAGGGTGACAGCGGGGCCATCGTCGTACTGGACAAGCGTATAACAGGCCGCAACTATGGGCAGGCCTTCTTGCAGTCCATTCCTTCATGCACCCTCAAACCCAGCAACCTGTCCAGCCTGGGCTCCCTTGCGGCCCAGTGGATAGAAGAGGCGGACCGTGCAACTGGTCGTTGACCATCCCCTGGACCTGGAAGCCAGCCTGATGGGTGGGCAGGCCCACCGCTGGCGTATTGAGGGCACGGAGGACGATCCCTGGTTCTCCGGCGTGTTACGAGGCAACTTCATCCGCATGCGGCAGTTGGGGCCCAATTGTGTGGAGTTCCATGCAGCCCCCTGGCCCGAAGCCTCCTGTATCCCCATCCTCCAGCACTACTTCCGGCTGGACGACAACCTGCTCCACATCCAGAAGGAAATCAGCCACGACTGGCGGGTTGCCGCCATGGTCGGCCAGTACCCCGGCCTCCGCGTCCTCCGCCAGGAACCCTGGGAATGCCTGGTAGCCTACATTTGCTCGGCCAACTCCAACATTCAGCGCATCCACCAGGTGCTGGAGAACATTGCCCGGGCTTTTGGAAGCCCCATCGAACTGGACGGCCAGGTTCGCAACACATTCCCATCGCCGGTTCAACTGGTGGAAGCCGGCGAAATGGAGTTGCGACGGTTGGGACTGGGTTTCCGCGCCCCCTACGTGGACTGCGCCACCCGGGAGGTGGCAGAAGGCTCCCTGGACCTGAACGCCCTGGTTCGCCAGCCTTACTTTGACGCCAAGGAACGCCTGATGCAGTGCTACGGCATCGGCAGCAAAATAGCCGACTGCATCGCCGTATTCTCCCTGGAAAAGCTGGAGGCCTTCCCCATCGACGTCTGGGTCCGGCGCGCCCTGGGCGAATGGTACTTCCCCGGCGAAAAACCCCCACCAGACCGGGAACTCCTTGCCTGGGCCCAGGGCTACTTCGGCCAATACGCCGGCTACGCCCAACAATACCTCTTCCACGGCCGCAGGTTGCAAAAGCGGGGGAGCAATAAGCCTGACGAGACAGCCGAAAAAGTAGCGGAGTAGGTGGTACGCCTCCTACTCCGCTGTTCTTCAAAAGAACTCCCTCTAGCAAGCCCTAAGGCGTAAGCACCAGCTTCCCAAAAAAGTTAGCCTCCTCCATCGTCTGGTGCGCAGCGGACGCCTCCGCCAGGGGGAACACCTGGTGTATCGCGGGTCGAATTACCCCTCGGTTCAGCATTTCAACAATCTGCCGCATGTCTTCCTTGCTGCCCATGAAAGTGCCGTAAATCTCTATCTGGCGGGTGAACAGCAGCCCCAGGTGCAGTTCAGCTCCCAGCCCGGTAGTAGCTCCGCAAATCGTATACCGCCCCCCAGGCCGCAGTGAATTGAAGGCGCTGGTGAAGAACTCAGCTCCCACGTGGTCCACCAGGACGTCAACTCCCGCGCCGCCGGTCAGTGCCTTCACCCGCTCCACAACATCCTTTTCCCGGTAGTTGATCACCTCGTCGGCCCCCAGTTCCCGGGCCTTGTCTGCCTTCTCCTCGGTGCTGGTGGTGGCGATTACCCTGGCTCCAACCACATTCTTCGCCACCTGGATTGCCGCAGTTCCTACCCCCGCAGAGGCGGACAGCACCAGCACCGTCTCCCAGGGTTGCAGGGCTGCCCGCCGCACCATCATGTTCCAGACGGGAAGAAAGGTAGTGGGAACGGCCGCGGCCTCCTCATAGCTCACCGAGTCGCCAATTTTGTGGGCGTTTACCGACGGGACTGTAATGAACTCGGCATAGCTGCCGTCGGAGGCGCTCCCCATGAACCGGGAGCGGGGACAGAGGTCGTCTCGCCCCGACATGCAGGCCGGACACTGGTTGCAGCTTATTCGCGGATTCACCACCACCCGATCGCCGGGCTGCAGGCTGCGGACTCCCTCACCGGCTTCCACCACGTCGCCGGCGCAGTCTCCTCCCAGGATCAAAGGCGGCGGAAACTCTCGCCGCAGGCCACGGCCTCCCTCCCGGGTATACAGGTCCAGCCGGTTCAGCGCCGACGCCCGCACCCGGATTTTCACCTCGCCCGCGCCCGCCGCTGGCTCCGGCCGTTCGCCGTAGACCAGCGCCTCCGGACCGCCGTGCGCTTCAATGTAAACTGCCTTCATCGGTCCCTCTCTTCCGTTACTCCATTTGCCAAATATGGTCGCCTTTACGCCAGGCCTGACTTGTCCCAGTCCTACGGCCTTCTCCCCTCATAACAGTCGTTGCAAAGGTAAACTATCGCCAGCGCCTCTTCGTGGCTGGAAATCCGGCCACAGCGGGGAATCTCACTGTCCTGGCTCCATGGCTGGTGAAACTTGCCGCCGCACATCTGGCACGAGGTCTGATGGACTCCATCCAGGGCATCTTCACATATGACGCATGACTCGAGCTCCAGTTCTTCCTGCATTTCGTGTCGCCTCCCCTGAACGTGTCCCGGGCCGGGTTTCAGTCTCTGATCCAAGTCTCAGCCCTCCTGAGACGTTACCATGCCCTTCACCCACAGCCGTTCCTCTTCTTCGGAATTGATCTTGCGGTCAAGGCGCATATCCCTCAATTCGGCCAGCATCCTTCCCAAAGTCGGCCCCTGTGGAACACCCATCTCCAGCAGGTCGTCTCCTTTCAATGCCGGCCTGGTGTCGGATTCTCCCTCGAGGAATCGATTCAGGTTTCGGGCCACTGCCGGAGAATCGGTTATCTTGGCCACCACTTCTATCGTCCCCTTCTCCTGGCCCGCCAGTAGCCTGGCCAGCGCCGACGGCGACAGATCTGCTTGCTCAAGTCCGGGTTCCAGCCACCGTAGTCCCGTGCTGCATCGCACAATGTTCGCCCACGCGCGGGGCATATTCAGCCTTCTGACCAGGGCCTCACCGTCCGCTTGGGACAGCGGGTAAGCCAGCGCCGCCAGCCAGGGCCCCCACTCCTCCGCCGATCCTTTTCCCTTGTTTCTTCCGCCCTCGGCCCATCGCTTCACCCATTCCCCCTGACCCAGGCCCGCCACAATGCTGGATAGCAGTCCCAATTCGGCCGCCCTGCCCAATACCTTTTCAGGACGCCGCTCACGGAAAACTAGTCCTAGCTCGTGCCGCAGCCGGTCGCCGGTCACCGCATCGCAATTTCTTCCCTCCACCGCCGCACTGAACTGACTGAGCGTTTCCCTGTCAAGAGTGAAATCCAGGCGCTGCTCGTATCTGACCGCCCTGAACAGGCGGGTAGGGTCGTCCTTGAAGCTCTGGGGATGGATCGTTCGGACCAAACCATCAATCAGGTCCTGCCGTCCGCCCAGGGGATCAACCAAACCTTCCACATCCCCGTCCAGGGGCAAGGCCATTGCGTTTATTGTGAAGTCCCGACGGGCAAGGTCATCCTGCAACGACGACGGTTCCACGACGGGCAGGACCCCGGGCACTGGATAGACTTCCTTCCGAGCGGTAACCAGGTCGACTTGGGCGCCCTCCATTTCCACCGTGGCAGTGCCGAAGCGGTTGTGGACAATTACCCGCCCATTAACTCGCTGGGCGAGGGCCCGCGCCAGATACGGGGCATCACCCTCGACCACGAAGTCCAGGTCCCGTATCTCCCAACCCATTAGCCAGTCGCGCACCGGACCGCCGACAAGGTAAACCGGAAGAGCCTGACTCTCGGCCAGTTCCCTGAGAACATTGAACAGGACGAGAAGGCCGCCACCAATGAGTCCTTCGATAGCGGGCTGGGTTGCGGAGGAAGAAAGGGGAGCGTCAGCGGACGGGTTCATAGCGCAGAAAATTATAGCATACGGCCGCTGGTATCCCCTTTGCGGCGGAACCACAACTTGGCTCCGAAGAAACCCGTTTCAATGTTGGCGGGATATGCACTATGTGCTAGAATCGGTGCAATTGAAAAGGAGGTGTCGAAATGGCCGAAGCCGATTTCAAGACCTATTACGATTTTCGTTGACCCTACGTGTACAACGCTGCCATGTGGCTGGCGAAGGTACGCGAAACCACCGGACAGGAAGTAAACGTGGACTGGCAGCCCTTCTCCCTTGAACAGGTTAACAGCGATAACAAGGGTGAAGAGATCAAGTTCTGGGAACTGCCCGGGGCTAGTGATGGCTCGGACAACACCCTGCTGGCCCACCGCGCCGGACTGGCCGCCAAGCGGCAGGGAAAGGAAGCCTTTGAGTCCTTCTTTATCTCCCTGCTCAAACTGCGCCACGAGGATCGCCGCAGCCTGACCGAGATGGAAGTGATGGAAGAGGCCGTTGCCAACTCCGGCATAGATATGGCCCGTTTCCGTGAAGACTTGGCAGACCCTGACCTCTTGCGGGAGATCGCAGAAAGCCACACCGAGGCCGTGGAAGTCCACGGGGCCTTTGGCGTGCCTACCTACGTTTTCCCCAATGGCGGCACCGCGTTCGTCAAGATGCACATTCCCCCGGATGAACAGGCCGCCGAAATTTACGAGTCCGTAACGCGGGTGATTACCGACGCTCAGCACGTGGGCGAGGTAAAGCGCCCGTCGCCGCCGTGGCCTCACGGCATCATCTAGGCCCGCCGGGTACTGAATTGTCCCTGGAAGACCTGGAAGCCTCTCTGGGCATAACTTTCAGCGACCGGGGCCTGTTGCGACAGGCCCTGGTCCACCGCTCTTACTTGAACGAGCAAGGCGGTTCCACCCTGGACTCCTACGAACGGATGGAGTTCCTGGGGGACGCGGTACTCGAACTGATCGTTTCCACCGAGCTTTACGAGACCCTGCCTCGGGTAAGCGAAGGAGAGCTGACCAAGGGACGCTCTTCTCTGGTATGCCGCGCCAGCCTCGCCCGTGCCGCTCGTCGCCTCTCCCTGGGCAAATATCTTTCCCTTGGCAAAGGAGAGATGGAGTCGGGTGGTCATAACCGGGAATCCATCCTTGAAGAGACCTTCGAAGCCCTGGTCGCGGCTATTTACCTTGACCAGGGATACGATGCGGCCCGCCGTTTCGTCCTCAGGGCCCTTGAGCCTGGCTTTGACGACATTTGGCGCCTGGGTCGGGCCGCGGATAACCCCAAGTCCCGCCTGCAGGAACTGATTCAAGGCATGGGTAGGCCAACCCCCCGATACGAACAAGTTTCTGTGGAGGGCCCGGACCACCAGCCTGTTTTTACCGTCCAGGTGTTGGTTGGAGACGAGGTGCTGGGCCAGGGAGCCGGCAACCGAAAGACCGATGCGGAACGCGCCGCCGCCCAGGTTGCCCTGGAACGGGAGACCATTGCCTCCGCTCGCAAAACTCGCGCCGAATTTTCTGCCCAACCTGCTCCTGTGCTAACTGAAACAGCCCACTCCCAGAAATTAGAGAATACTCCCAAAGGCGATCTATGCTCTCTTTCTTCCACCGAAACCGGGAAAGCAACAAGCAAAAGACCGACGAAGGCGTCAAACGGAGCCGGGAGCGCTGGTTCGGCCGCATCCTCGACGTTCTTCGCTCCTCTAACCTGGATGAGGCGGTTTGGGAACAACTTGAGGAAATCCTGATTTCCGCCGACGTTGGTGTTGAGCCTGCCCTCCGCATTATCGAAGAGTTAAGGGAAAAAGTGCGAAGCGAAGGTGTTTCCGACGCCGATTCCGCCTTTGCCCTTCTCAAGGAAACCCTGTCCCGGGAAATGGCCCATGAAGGTCCCCCCGGGGCTTGGGCTGAAAATGCTGCCGGCGCGGCCCCGTACGTGATTCTGATGGTCGGCGTCAATGGTGTCGGCAAAACCACCAGCATTGCCAAGTTGGCCTACCACCTTACTCGGGAAGGAAAGAAAGTCATCCTCGGCGCCGCAGATACCTTCCGGGCCGCGGCGGAGGAACAACTGGAAATCCTTGGCGACAGGGTGGGCGTAGAGGTAATCAGCCACCAACCCGGCGCCGACCCCGGCGCTGTGGCCTATGACGCCTGGCACGCCAGCAAAGCCCGGGGCGCGGACGTGCTGATCGTGGATACCGCAGGCCGGCTTCATACCCGCACCAACTTAATGGAAGAGCTGAAGAAGGTCCACCGGGTCATAAGACGGCTGGACCCGGACGCCCCTCAGGAGGTACTGCTGACCCTGGACGCCACGACCGGCCTGAACGGTCTGGCCCAGGCCAGGGCCTTCACCGAGGCGGTGGGTTGCACCGGGATTTTCCTTGCCAAGTTGGACGGAACGGCCCGCGGCGGTATAGCCCTGGCCATCAAGCAGGAATTGAATGTACCTATCCTCTTCATCGGCACCGGAGAGTCTCTGGAGGACATTGCCCCCTTTGATGCCGAAGACTTCGTGGAATCTCTTCTTTCCCCGGTTCCTTGACCCGGGGCATATCCCCCTGCTTTGCGGCGGCCCTCGATGAACTTTTCTACTTCGATCACCCTTATCCCGTTCTCAGGTTTCGGGCCCGCAGACGCATCACCTGGATTGACCGGGGCCCGCCGTGTCTGATCCCCTGGCCTGGCTGGTCCTGGTCTTTCTCGTGGGCCTGCTGGGTTTCCCGCTGTCCTTCATTCTTTTCGGACGCCTGCCAGACCGGGGATACGCATTCTCCAAACCCCTGGCTCTGCTCCTGGCGGCATATGTACTCTGGGTCCTGGGCATGACCGGCTCAGTGCTGAACGTACCTCAAACCGTTGCCGGCATCCTCATTGCCGGCGCCGCCCTCTTTGGCTGGCTATACTACCGCCGCTGGCCCGAACTGGAAGCTTTCGTGAGGGCCCAGTGGCGTTACATCCTGACAGTGGAAGGCCTCTTCCTGGCCACCTTTCTGGCCTGGCTTTATATTGTCTCGGAAGTTCCGGGCATTAACCACACCGAAAAGCCCATGGACTTCGCCTTTCTCACCAGCATCCTGCAGAGTGAAACTTTCCCCCCGGCGGACCCGTGGCTCTCGGGACACTCCATCAGCTACTACTACTTCGGCCACTTCATCATGGCCCTGCCTATGAAACTGGCGGGAATCACCTCCAACGTGGGCTATAACCTGGCCCTGGCCAGCCTTCCTGCCCTGGTAGTCGTGGGCGCATTGGGCCTCACCTGCAACCTGGTGCGCCTTACCGGCGGCAGCTTCCGGTCTGGAATCCTGGCCGGGCTTCTGGCATCCCTGCTGATAACCGTGATGGGCAACCTGGAAGGTTTCCTTGAGTTCATTCAGCTGCGTGGCTGGGGCGGGGAAGGATTCTGGCAATGGGCCGGCATAAAGGACCTGAACGGAACCACCGCCGGCGCCGGTCTGTTCCCCGACACCAACTGGTGGTGGTGGCGCGCTACCCGCGTTATCGACACCGTTCGGGACGGTGTCAGCCTGGACTACACCATCACCGAGTTCCCATTCTTCAGCTTTCTGCTGGGTGACCTGCACTCCCACGTCCTGGCCCTGCCTTTCGTATTGCTGACCCTGGCCCTTGCCTTGAACCTGTACCGCTCCACTGAACTCATCGGCATACGCTGGATACTTCGGCGCCCCTGGCAATCGCTGGCTATGTCCCTTTGTTTCGGGGCCCTGGCCTTCACAAACTCCTGGGACTTTCCCGTTTACGCCGGTGTTCTGGCAGCCGTAACCCTGGCCCGGGCCTGGGGAGACCAGTGCGCATTTCAGCCCGCAGTCACGGTCCAGGCCCCTTCCCCCCAATCCATCGCCGTGGGACTGGCCGCCTTGCGTCGTGCATTTGCGAATTCAGCCCTGTTTCTCGTTCCCATCCTTGCCACGTCGGTCCTGCTCTTCCTGCCCTTTTATATCGACTTGACCTCCCAAGTCTCGGGAATCTTGCCTTACCTGGGCCCGTCAACTCGTCCCCTCCACTTCGCCCTGGTCATTGGCCTGCCAGCCCTGCTTGGCATCACCTTCCTGTGGCTTCAAACCAGGCGTATGCTTCGCCCACTGGCATTCGAGGCCCCTGTTATCGTGCTGGTTGTCGCGGTAGCGACGGCGCCTCTGATTCTGTGGCTCGTTCTCGCCTCCACCTGGGGCGTCCTTACCCAGGATTTGGAAGGTTTGCCTTCGATGCTGGCAATCCGGACCGTCTCCGTCCTCCCGGTTCTGGCATTGGCCGGACTTGCCGGTTATCTCGCGCTGCACCGCTTTTCCGTCGAAGGAAACAGGACCGCGGCATTTCCCCTGCTGTTGCTGGCCGGCGCCTTCTACCTCCTGGCCGGCGCGGACCTCTTCCATCTCGCCGACTTTTTTGGGAATCGAATGAACACGGTCTTCAAGGTCTACTACCAGGCGTGGCTGCTCCTCGGCATCGTGGGCGCCTACGGCATCTATTGCTGGCTGGCCGACGTGAATACTCTGCACCGTAGCGGAATATTGGCTCGGACAGCCTGGAGCGGTGTTCTGACAGTACTCCTGGTCGCCGCACTCTACTATCCCGCCGGCGCCGTCCTCGACCGTACCGGCCTCTTCAGCGAAGCCCACAGTTTCCAGGACAACACTCTCGACGGCCTGGCCTACATCAAGGGCCGGTCTCGTGGCGAGTACGCTGCCATAGCCTGGCTGCGCGACGAGGCGACTCCCGGCAACCTTGTTGAAGCCGTCGGCTACGATTACTCCGAATATGGCAGGATATCCGCAGCCACCGGCCGGCCCGCAGTCCTGGGCTGGAAGGGTCACGAACACCAGTGGCGCGGCACCACCCGAATATTCAGCGGACGCGAGGAGGACATCGCCCGGATTTACCAGGCCACCGACCCCAATGTTGTACGTCAACTCCTCGACCGTTATGATGTCCGCTACGTTTACCTGGGCCACCGCGAGCGGGCCAACTACGGCATCGACCGCCTGCCCGCCGCCGATGGCGTCCTCGAAACCGCCTTCTCCAGGGACGACGTAATTGTCTACAGAAGATTCGCGGGCCACTGACTCCAGGATTGAAACAGCGGAAATGACTACGCCCGACGAAAGCCGGCATTCCAGCCTTCAACCCGCCAGACCGTCCTTCCGCCAGTCCTGGCTTGGGCGCGGCTTCCTGTTCCTCGCCGCCAGCGTAGAAGGCCGATACCTGGCAGGTTTCATAGCAATTGCCGTCCTGGCCCTGGCCCTGCGCCTGTGGGAACTGACCGGGCGCACCATGCACTATGACGAGGCCATCCACCTGTACTATTCCTGGCGCCTCGCCAACCTGGAGGGCTTTGTCCACTCCCCCTGGATGCACGGACCCTTTCAGATTGAACTGGTGGCGCTGTTTCTGCGCCTCTTTGGCGACACCGACTTCGCCGCCAGGCTGGTCTACGCCCTGTTCGGGACGGTTTTGGTGGTCCTTCCCTTCTTCCTCCGGGACTACCTGGGCCGGACCGGCGCAATGCTGACCGGCGTAATGCTGGCCATCTCCCCGTCCCTACTTTACTTCAGCCGGTTCGGCCGCAATGACATCATCATGGCGGTCCTGACCGTTGCCCTCTTCACACTTTTGTGGCGATATACCCGCAATCCCAGGAACCATTACCTCTACCTCGCTTCGGCCGTGCTGGCCGTCGCCTTCGCCGCCAAGGAGACGGCCTACATTATCTCGGCCATCTTCGGCGCCTTGGCCCTGCTGTTGGCCATTCCTTATTCCGATCTGGCCGACTCCCTGTCCAGACGGTTAAGGAAGGACTCAAAAGCGCTCCAAACCGAAGCGCCGCCGGACAGTGCCGGCCAATCACCCGATGTGGCGCGCAACACCGAACATTTCTCCAGGGAAGGCGTTTCGCGCTCCTGGAGAGTGCTGGACTTGTCTCGCCTCAATCCCGCGGGTGGATTCCTCCTGCTATTGATCACATTGACTCTGCCCCTCTGGTCCGCCAGCGTCGAACTCGTCCGGGAAGTCGGCGCCGCCCTGGCCGGCAGGCTGGGATGGGCCACGGCGCAGGAAGCCCTGGAATCCCCCCTTGGGCTGACCCTGGTGGGGCGGGACGGCATAACCCAAGGCATTGTGGGCGCGCCCGTCTGGGAAGCCCCCTTTGTGCAGTTGCCTTTGCCGGCCCCGGCTGCCTCGGTCGCGGGCATCCTGGCGCTGGCCCTGATTGCCTTTTGTGGTCTCATTGGCTGGAGACTGGGTTCGTCAAAAGTCGGCAAAATGGGCGGAATTGTCATCCCCGTTGGCGCATCCTTCCTTGCCGGCTTTGCCCTGCTACGCCCCACGGAGTCGGCGCTGGACGTTCTTCTCACTATGGTGGTGGCAGCGATATGCGTGGTCGCCTTTGTGCTTTTCCGTTCCCCCTGGCGGCATAGTTTCTTCCTGCTTTTCGTGCCCTTCGTCGTCACTCTGGTCTATTTCGCCCTGTTCCTGCCCGTAGTGGAAATAAACGGGCTGCTGCCCCGCATCCTGCCCGAGGGAGTTGAAGTCGCCAGCGCCGGCAACGGCGTACCGCTGAACTTCCTCGTCGCTGGCGGAATCCTGATAGCGTTGAGAGTCATTTCCCTGGCCTTGGGATTGATGTGGAAGGGCGGGGTCTGGCTGGCCTGCGCGGCTATTTTCGGCACAACATGGATAGTCCTGTATACCACCTTCTTCACTAACTTGGCCGGAATATTCAGCGGCTCCTGGCAGGGAATGGGCTACTGGATTGCCCAGCAGGAAGTAGCCCGCGGAAATCAGCCCTGGTACTATTACTTCGTGGGACTATCGGTGTACGAATTCCTGCCCCTGGTCTTCGGTACCACCGCTGCAGCTCATTTCCTTCTGCGCCGCGACCCCTTCGGCATGGCCCTGGCCTTCTGGACATTTGTCAATCTCCTGGCCTACACCATAGCCAGCGAAAAGATGCCCTGGCTGTTGGTGAACATTACCGTGCCTTTCATCTTCCTGGCCGGGAAGCTCCTGGGGGAACTTGCAGACTTGGTCCGTTGGCGTGAGCTACTGCCCCGGCCTCTTCCACCAGTGTTGCTGCTGGCCATTCCCACCTTCGTCCTGGCGGGCGGCGGCTATGCTGCCCTCAGATTGACAGGCGACTCGGACGCTTCTATCTACCCGGCTGCCTTCCTCCTGGTAACAATTCTGATTCTGACCCTGTTTGCCGCATGGCTGGTCCGACAGTCCGGACCCGGCAGCGGCGCCGCTTTGGTATCGCTGGGCGTAGCTGGATTCCTTGCTGTCGCTACCACCTGGATGGCGGTGCAGGCCGCCTACACTTATGACGACTCCCGGCCCGAAATGCTGGTATACGCCCAGGGAAGCTACGACCTGAGGCAAAGCCTGGCTGAACTGGACTCCCAATTCTTCCAGGACCCGGATTCAACCCTCCTTTCCGAGCCTGTGCGGGTAGACTACGATGCCTGGTACCCTCTCCAATGGTATGTCCGGCAAATCGACCAGGAGGGGCAGCTCCAGTTCACTTGTTTCAAAGACGAGGACGGCGAGGGCGGGTGCAGCACGCCTCCCGAAGGCCCCGAAGCTTCGGCCTTCCTGGTTGCTTCCCATAACCGGCCCGCTTCCCCGGGAGCAATGCGAGGCTTTGACGAATTGGAATCCCGCAGGAATTTGCTATGGTTCCCTGAGACATACCGGCGGCCCGGTGAGAACCGCCAGAACGAGGAAACTGTGGAGGAAATCCTGGCAGACCTGGAGTACTTCCGCGATGCCGCCTCTGACAAGGGTAAGTGGCGCCAGGCGCTGGGCTACCTGTTTACGCGGGACATGGCCTCCGACTGGTTCAACTCGGAGTATCATACATACGTGCGACAGGCAGCATCCGCTGCGGGTAGACTCCAGTAAGCCGCGGCCTTTTTAGCAGTGAAGGGGACGAACTAGTTGAATTTTAGAAACTGGCGACTCTGGCTTGGCATAGGCGTCAGCGCCGTTTTCCTGGCCTTTCTGGCCTG